>CAZCVM010000224.1:0-1587 GCA_964501965.1 uncultured Leptospiraceae bacterium
TTGCCGAACGGATAAGCAAAGTCAAAAAAATTTTCCAAAAAATTTAAGCTTTCTTTTGTTATCCGAAATATATTGTCTGGGTCCATATACGACTTCAAAGACTCACGGCAATAAATCCCCAAAGGCACATTCTGATTGTTTTTACCGAAATAGGTATCTTCCCATTTGACAAACGAGCCCGCGACCAAAGCGAATAAATAGGTAGAAAACTTTTGGGTCCGTTCAAACTCTACAAACACAGAATCCTTTTTGCGCTTCTTTTTAACCACTGAACCATTGTGAATGTATTGCCATTGTACCGGCCCTTGAACAGATAAACAATAATCCGCTTTTATGTCCGGTTGATCAAAACACGGAAACAGGCGATGCGCGTCAAACGGCTCAAAATCCGTATAAACATATTCTTTTTGATCCACCGGATCCACAAATTTATGAAAACCTGAACCAGTATGATCAAATAAATTCTGATACTGCAAGGAAAAATGATTGGTGCCCGGCAACAAATCCTCTGCCGGAAACCAAATCGCGCCGTCCTTGCAATTTACCAGATACTCGCAGCCATTCAACAAAGAGCCAAAAATATTTTGACCAATAAAATCCAGCCGCAAATACTCTGCCTCGCCTGGCACAAACTCAAAATCTATCCGGCAATGACCATTGTATTCATTTTTTAACGCGAAAATCGTCAGATCCAAAGTATAAGATACATATCTTATCTGAGCATATCTTTGCTCCGCGTCCTGCCTGGTTAATTCATTTTTCATTATCTAATCTACTACAACCGCTGCCCGCGCATTACAGACCCTCATGACTTTCCGCTGCTTGCCGCCCCCGTTTCTCATTGACAAAAAATGTCACGATAAACGCGAGCATAAAAAAGATAGCTGTCAGCAAAATCGCTGTTTTCAATCCCAGTTCTGCTTGCAGTACACCGATACCAAGTACTCCAAACACAGAAGCCAATTTTCCGAACAATCCCCAAAAACCAAAAAACTCGCCAGATTTGCTTTTTGGTGAAAAATACCCTACCAACGCGCGGCTGGCTGATTGCGTTGAACCCAGACCAATGCCGGCCAAAGAACCCACGATCAGGAAATAATGCTCCGGCTTCCAGGCCAAGCCAAACGCGTTGTTCAAAGTTGCTGTCATATCATTGGTAAAATAAATCAAAAACACAGAGACAACCCACAACAACATGGTCCAATTGTAAGCTTTGATGGCTCCAAATCGATCTTGTATAAAACCAAATAGAATGGCTCCAAAAGCAGCAGTAAACTGAGTAATAATAAACATCAAAGTCTGACTCAATCCGCTCCATTTGATAACTTGATCGCCATAAATAAACGCGAAACTAATCACAATGGACAACCCCGCGTAAGAAAAGAAAAAAGACACTAAAAAAACCATTAAATCACGAAAATCTTTGATATCTCGCAATGTTGCGGCCAGACGCTTAAAACCCATCAGAATATAATGCTCTCCATCCGGTTTGGATTGGGAAACTCCCTTTTCTTTGAGCAGCAAAAATGTAGGAATCGCTGCCACAGCAAAAAACGCTGCTGTCACCGGACCAACCCAGCGCAATGT
>CAZCVM010000224.1:1597-4973 GCA_964501965.1 uncultured Leptospiraceae bacterium
TATCAAAATTTTCCACGGAAACTTTATCAGCAGAAGCTCCCACTACAAAAATAATGATCGCTGTTGATATCAAACCGCCAAAATAACCCAATCCCCAGGCATAACCGGAAATCTTACCCAATTCATCCGGTGAGCCCAAATCCGGCAGAAACGCAGACACAAAGTCTTCGCCGGAAGCAAAGCCAAAATTGGAAATAATGATTAATAACACACCCAGAATAATCGCACCCGGCTGAACAAAATACAATGCAGCTGTTGCCACAACCGTCACCGAATAACTATAAAACAAAAACTTTTTTTTTGTGGCTGTATGATCCATGATCGCGCCGAAAATGGGTGCTGTAATAACAACTAAAAAATAACTAATGGATAAAGCAACGCTCCATAGCAGATTGCCCATGCGGTAATCCGGTCCATCTCCCACAATCAATTTTGGAAAAATAATGCAATAAATCACTGTAATGATAACCGTTGTATAAGAAGAATTTGCAAAATCAAACATTGCAAAACCAAAAATTTCTTTTGCGCTACTCTTTTTCTTTGTCACTCTGTGTCTCCTCCACTTTTGTTTGTTTTCTCCGATTTGCTCAGGTTTTTTGGTCATAATTTTTATGAAACTGAATAAACCAGCCCATTCTTTAAGATGTGACTTGCAAATGCAAGAAAAATGAAATATCTGCCACAAAATAATCCTTGTCAAGATCATGTCCCATTTATTTTTGAGTTAAAAAACTATTATTTTTGATGTACAAATGGCCATATTGATAAAGCCAGGCCATCAAAAATGATTTATATTAACCAGGAAGGGGAATTAAAATGTTGGACAAAAATTTAGTCGGCAAACAATTCGAACCATTTTCATATCGAGTAGAAAAGAATAAAATCATGGAGTTTTGTCTTGCTTTAGAAGATGACAACCCAATATTTCAAGACGAAAATGCGGCAAAAGATGCCGGACACAATGATACACCCGCACCGCTTACATTTCAAACATCATTCGTATTTTGGGGATTTCCTCAAATATGGGACAGAATGTCGGAAGCAGGCATAGACACGGGCCGTTTATTGCACCTGAAAGAAGACTACAATTACCATAAAACCATTTATCCCGGGATTACCGTGACTGGCCAAACCAAAATCACGGATGTAAAAATCGGCAAAATGAATATGGTGACCTTTACCACAGAATTTAAAGATGACCAGGGAGATTTACTGGTAGAAGCAAACATGACAATTGTCATTCGTCCTGAATAATATTGCAAGTAATCATGCGAAAACATTTGAAAAAGCAAACAGAAAAGAGGTATTAATATGGCAGCAAAACAACTATCCTTTGATTCATTGGAGCCAAAACAAGAAATTGTTTCCAGTACAACCAACCCAATCACCCACGCGCAGATTGTCCGTTACGCGGGCGCGAGCGGAGATTTCAACCCGATCCACAATGATCCTGAATTTGCCAAAAACATGGGACTGGACGGGACCATTGCTCATGGCATGCTGGTAATGGGCCTGGTGGGCCGAATGGTGACCAGCTATACGGACCCAAAATTTGTCAAAAACTTTAATGTCAAATTCGTTGGCATGACCAAACCAGATGAAGCTTTGACTTTGTCCAGTGTGGTAAAGAAAAAAGACGAAATCGAAGGTAAAAAAATGGCAACCATTGCAGTGCAAGCATCCGGGCCGCAAGGCGATGCCAAGGCCAAAGGCGATATTACTGTAGAATGCGCTTAACTGGATTTGCCGAGATTTGACATTATATTGCGATGAATGGAAGGGACCTGGATTTATTTCCATCAACTTTCATCGATTTTCATTCATTGCGCATAAACTTGCTTGAATTCGCTTGAATTCAAGCAAGTTCATATCCATTAAAAATAAGTTTAAAATTAACTTGTAGATTCAAACTGATGGAAACGATGGAAACGCAAAAAAATCTCTAAAGGGCAAAATTTTCTTCCTGGTACTTTTTGACTTCCTGGTACAAATCCTGGCAAGTTTTGTAATCCTCGTCAAAAGTATCCAAACTTCCTTCTTTGAGCCGTTTTTCCCAGTCAATGATAAATTCACCGAACTTTTCCAACCCCATATTGCGAGTAGAACCTTTCAATGTATGCACATCAGAAAGCAATTGTTTTGTGTCCTTGTTTTGAAAAGATTGCTGGATTTTTTCTAACAATTGAACGCTGGTTTCATGGTATTGCTCAAACAGCTCTTTAATAAAGTCATCATTGCCATCACTATAGCTGCGAAATTCCTCGATTTTTTGTGAATCCATTATTGGGGTCGACATTTGCTCAGCCTCTTGCTTTTTTATTTTTATTCTTTTATTTTTGTATTGTGATCATTAATTTTTGCTAAAAACCATATTTTTATGGTTATTGTACTATATCGTGCGAAAAAATCAATAAAAAAAAACTACTTACCGCCCAATAGCGGTATTTCCAATTCCATTTTTACTTTTTTTCCATCTGTTCCCGCGCTAAGCGGATCCAAATGGGAAGATATATTGGAACACCGGATATCGCCTCCATGCAATCGAATGATTTTGTCCACAACGGTCAAGCCCAGGCCAAAATCCAATGTGCCATACCGTTCATCCAATGTTTTGCCCAGTCGAAAAAACGGTTCAAAAATATTTTCTTCGTTTTGTTCAGGAACGCCTTCCTGATTTTCACCCCATCGGATAGATTGATTGAGAAAAGAGATAAAAACTTTATGGCGCATGATAGAAATCAAAATATATATGGAGCTGTTATCCGGAGCAAATTTCATGGAATTGATCAACAATTCCTGGAAAGCCTGGCCCAACAAAGACTTGTCCCCGGAAATAAAAATCGTATCATATTGCGGTTTTTTCTCGCTCAATGATATCCGCTGATTTTTAACGTGCACAAGAGATTCATTTTGGCTTATCAATTGCTGTATCAATTCATGCAACTGAGATAAACTGATACGAACCATTTTTCCGTTGGTATTGAGCAAATCATCGATCTCGCCGAATGAATCAATCGCCTTTTGAGCCATTTGGGCGTTTTGCAGCAACAAATTCATAATGTCCGCGCTCACCTTAAAATTGCCGTCTTCACTTTTGGGCTGGGATGTTATCAGCGATAAGACAGACAGCAAGCCGCCAAAACCCGCGCCCTGTGCCAGGATTGTTTTCAGGTTGTGAAATAAGGTACGGTCAAAACGGTCTTTATCCCGAGAAACCACACTTTCTTTCCAGGCATTCCAGGTAATCTGGTGATCCAAACGCAAATTGTATTCTTTGGCTACTTCATTTTGCAATTCACGGAAATAGGCTACTTCAAAAGCTTTCTCAACTTTTAACCGCAAATACTCCCGATCCACTGGCTTAATAATATAATCA
>CAZCVM010000225.1:0-4962 GCA_964501965.1 uncultured Leptospiraceae bacterium
CGTGACTTGGCTCAATTTTTCGCGGAAATGCATTCCAGGGGTGTCACTCATGTAGCAATGGAGGTTTCTTCTCATGCGTTGGAAATGGAAAGAGTCTCTGCGATTTCTTTTTATTCTGCGGTTTTTACCAATTTAACCCAGGATCATTTGGATTTTCATCAAAATATGGATCAATACTATGCGGCCAAGGCAAGGTTGTTTTCTCCAGATATTTTGCGTGGACCTGCTATTATCAATATATCCGACAATTATGGCTCCAGACTGGCAAAAGATTTGTTGTTGGCCGGAAAAAAAGTTTATACATTGTCTGACAAGCCAAGTCCATACCACGATTTTGACAATCAAGTGCACTTTCAAATAAAGCTTATGCATTATTCATTAAAAGAAACCAGTTATGTTCTCGCGCATAACGGCAGAGAAAACGTGATACACACAAATTTAAAAGGAAAATTCAATGCCTGGAATACAGCCCTGGCGATTGTCACTGCTTTTTCCCAGGGTATTTCCTGGGAAGTGATCCAGCGAGCTTTGATTTCATCAGCACTGGCAGTGCCGGGTCGATTTCAGGTAATCCAGGAAGCAGAGGCCAAAGGATTTGTCGCTGTAGTTGACTATGCCCATACTCCAGATGCTTTGGAAAATGTTTTGTTATCTGCCAAAGAATTGGGGCCCAGGCGTTTGATCTGCGTTTTTGGTTGCGGTGGTGACCGCGATAGAAGTAAACGTCCTTTGATGGGAAAAATTGCCGAGTCAATCGCGGATTTTACTATTGTGACTTCAGATAATCCGCGCACTGAGGATCCGCATGCTATTATCGCAGAGATTGTTGAGCCAATGAAAAACAATTTTGCTATACAGGCAGATCGGAAAAAGGCTATTGGGGAAGCAGTGCAAATGTGTCAAAAAGGTGATTTGATGGTTGTGGCCGGAAAAGGACATGAAGATTATCAGATTTTGGGTACACAAAAAATTCATTTTGATGATGCCGAACAAATTCGTTTTGCTCTAAATTCTTGAGTAGAAAAATGTTGATTGTGGAAAGAAAAAGAATCTATGCTTATTCAAATTGATCCAAGAAAATTGCCTTATAAAAAGAATGATTCCCTATTGGAACAGCAAAACAATCGTTTTTGGTTGTGGCCAGATGTGGTCTTGGCTGGTGAGATGGGCCATGTTGATTCTTTTCCCTGGTTTTGTTCCAATGATAGCCGACAATTGGCTTCTTTGCCGGAAAACAATACAAAAATGTTTTGGGCTTTGCAGGGTGAGCGGGATGGGCATGATTTTCTTGTTGCAGCTTACCAGGCAGGTGCTCGGATTTTTGTGGTTCGCAAAGATAAAGTCCAAAGCATTCAAAATTCATGGCAAAAATATGGTTTTCATTATGAGTCTTGTCTATGGTTAATAACGGCAAATACCAACCAGGCATTGCTTTCCTGGGCAAGCAGTATTCGCGGCTTGCTATCCGGCTTTTTTATTGGAGTCACTGGCACTAACGGCAAAAGCAGTTTCAAAGAAATATTGCACCAATTGTTGACTCCAGAAAGCTTTGCCACGGAGAAAAATTATAATAATGAGATTGGTCTGCCAATGACCATGCTTTCATTGCTGAGTAGTAAGGGTGAAAACAAAACTCGGTTTATTTTTGAAATGGGCATGAATCATCCGGGAGAGATTTCCAGATTGTCTCAAATTGTCCGGCCGGATATTGGTATCATTACCTATATTGGAGCTGGGCATTTAGAATTTCTCAAAACCATTGAAAATGTGGCGCGCGCCAAAGCAGAAATACTGCATGGGATGCCTCATGGGTCCATTTTATTTATCAATGGCGAGATGCCTTACCAGGATATAGTTTTGTCTGAGGCGCGGCAAAAAGGCATTCGGGTGGTGCGATATGGTCTGAATCAGGATAATGATTTTTTCCCGCAAGAATACCGGCTTCATGATCAGGGCAGCGATTTTGTTGTTCATGATCAACAATTGTCCATTGGTTTATTGGGAAAGCATCAATTGATAAATGCTATGGGAGCGATTGCCGTGGCCAGACATTTAGGAGTATCCTGGCCGAATATTCGAGTCAATTTATTGGAATCAAAAACTTTGCCGGGACGTATGACTATTTTTTCACATGGAAACAAAACTATGGTTTTTGATGCTTACAACGCGAATCCTGATTCTATGCGGGCTGGTATCGAATCCATGGAAGTTTTTCGTGGTGACCGAAAAATTGTCTGGCTGTTAGGAGACATGAAAGAACTGGGCAAAGAAAGTGCAGTTTTGCATGAACAAATCGGTAAATTTTTGGGAAGCAAGGCTGACGCCAAAGATTATCTCATTGCAATAGGAGATTGTGCTCTGAACTATGGTCATGGTTGGGGGCAAGGAAGGCATGGTCAAAACAATGACCGGTATTTTATTTTTCCCAATTCCCAGCAGGATAAGCAAGAGTTGGTTCAGGTGCTGGAAAAAATATGGCAAACTGGCGATATTTTGTTTGTCAAAGGGTCACGTTCTTCTTGTATGGAAGAATATTTACCAGCGGTATTCAAAAAAGCAGTTTTTGATGAGAATAGGAGTGATTGATGTTCTATCATTTTATTTATCCATTGCATGATCAATTATCTTTTTTAAGAGTTTTTCAATATATTACTTTCCGGTCCGCTTACGCGATCATTACCAGTCTCTTGATTGCTTTTTTTCTTACTCCCATTTTGATTCGCTGGCTTCGGGCATTGAAGTTCAAAGAAAGTATCCGAGATGACGGGCCGCAAAGTCATCATGTCAAAGCTGGCACTCCGACTATGGGAGGGGTTGCCATTTTGATACCGATGCTGTTTAGCATTTTGCTATGGGGCAATTTTAGCAATCATTATGTGATTATTTTGGTCATGTCTACCATTCTTTTTGGCGCATTGGGTTTTGCGGATGATTATATGAAATCTGTGTTGCATATTGCCAGTGGTATGCGGCCGCGCGTTAAATTTTTTTTCCAGGTGTTTTTGTCTTTTATTGTATCGATATTGCTTTTTGTGTTTCCTTCCAATGCCCAAAACGGCACAAAGTTGTTTGTGCCGTTTATCAATGAAGCAGTCGTGGATATGGGTGCATGGCTGATACCGGCATTGTCCCAGGCCCCCATTAATATGACTTGGTTGTATATTTTGTTTGCAGTGTTCATTATTGTCGGAACATCCAATGCCGTCAATTTGACAGACGGTCTGGACGGATTGGCGATTGGCAATTCTTTGATTGTGGTGGGCTCCTTTGCGCTGTTGTCCTATGTGTCTGGGCATATCAAAATTGCGCAGTACCTAGTTATCCCATATATTCCGGATGCAGCCGAGCTGACAGTTGTGCTGGCTAGTTTTATGGGTGCAGGATTGGGGTTTTTGTGGTTCAATGCCAATCCGGCAGAAGTCTTTATGGGCGATACAGGTAGTTTGGCAATTGGCGGATTGATCGGCATCATTGCCATTATGATAAAAAAAGAAATTTTGCTGGTGATTGTTGGCGGAGTATTTGTTGTGGAGGCGTTATCTGTCATTATCCAAGTGGCGTATTATAAGCGTACTGGAAAAAGAATTTTCAAAATGGCACCGATACATCATCATTTTGAGCTAAGCGGTTGGCCTGAGACAAAGGTTGTTGTGCGCTTTTGGATCATAGGGATCATTTTGGCATTGATTGCTCTAAGTAGTCTAAAATTGCAATAAAATGAAACCTATCATAGATAATAATACAACAGTGATGGATTTTCCAAAGAAAATAGAGGGTCAGGATGCCATGTCTTTTGGGGAACAGGTGGCTGGCAAAAAAATTGCTTTGCTGGGAGTAGGCGGCAAGTCCGGCCTGGCTGTTTTGGATTTCTTTTATGATCTTAAAATGCCGTTAGTATGCGTTGACGAAAAGCCGAAACAGTTATTTTTGTCAAATGAGACGCTATCGTTAGTATGGCAAAAAATAACCGCAGTGGACCCGGACAATGGCGCGTTTTTGGGAGAAAACCTGGAATCACCTTCCAGCGCATTGGTGCAAAAAGATTTTGATATGGTTGTCCTGTCTCCGGGCATTGCGCGTTCCAAAGCCTATATCCAGGCTTTGTTAACAAAAAATATCCCTGTGTACAGCGAGGTAGAATTTGGCTACCGGATAAAAAAAACACGCCAGATAGCCATTACCGGCACGGATGGGAAATCAACTACTACATCATTGACTGCTCATATATTGTCTAGTGCCGGACACAATGCTTTGGCTTGCGGCAATATTGGCTATCCATATTTGTCCCTGGTCATGCAAAGCATTGTGGAGCAGACCTCAAAAATACCTGTAATAGAATTGTCATCGTATCAGTTGGAATCCATGGACGCTTTTCAGGCGCGAACTGCCGCTTTGTTGAATATTTCTGAGGACCATGTTGACCGGTACAATAGTATGAAAGATTATATTTTTGCCAAGTTGCGGATTTTTCAAAATACGGATCATGCTTTGCTTCGAGAAAAGGAATTGCTGGATTACAACTGGATCACTGGTTTTTTGCAGGAGCAAAAAGTATGGCAAAGGGTTTTTTTGTATTTTTCGCCGGTCCAGGAACGAACCAAGGCAGAAGAATATGGCAAGCAAAAAATAGCGTCCTACCCGGGCATAAGCGGGGTTTTTTATTATGCTGACGAAGATTTGTGTTTAATGAATCCCCGTGAGGAAATATCTGTTTTTCCAAAAGTCAAAACTATGTCCGCGCTTACCGGAGAGCACAACATGGAAAATATTGCCTTTGCCTTGACAATGTCTTTTTTGTTTTTGCCAGCAAAGACCATTGAAATGAATTCATTGCTGGCTGGTCTGGAAACATTCCAAGGTTTGGCACACAGATTTCAGGTTTTTTATCGGAGTCAGGGTATAGAGTTTATCAATGATTCCAAAGCAACTACGGTCCAGGCGACGATCCAGGCGGTTTTGTCC
>CAZCVM010000226.1:0-4943 GCA_964501965.1 uncultured Leptospiraceae bacterium
AATCGATGGATTGAAGGTTGTTGTGCCTGGCGAAAAGGTGGGCGCGTTGACTATAGTGCTTGCGCGGTCATAAAAATCTTTGCCGCCCAGTTTGCAGCCTGTATGCACTGCGGCAAGAAAAAGAATAAATGCAAAAATTGCTCTGACTGGATATTTTTTCATGTTTACCTCTTTATATATGTAAAAATAATATGTATAAAATAATGTGTGCAAAATGTATAATAAATTTATTCAAAAATATATTGCTAAATCATAAACGATATCCCAGACCCAAATGCGCGGCAGCAAACGGGACTAGCTCTGAATCCCATTGCGCGCTGCCGGACATTTCCAGTGACACAAAAAAAGCCGGATGCAAATAATAGCGGATCTGCAAAGCAGCACCAAAAAACGGCAGGCGAAAATCTTCAGAATCGGCAAAGGTACCTGCTTTGGTTTCCATGGTCATAAAATCCATACCGCCGCTCAAATAAAGCAAAATACCTGCGTTTCCTAAAGGCATTTCATAGCCAATCATACCGACCAGGGGCATTCGATTCATTGTTTCAAAAGGTGTTTTTGTGCCGGAAAAAAGAAAATACCCTGCGGACAGTCCCCAAAAATCACCTGTAAACCATACATTGCGCAAAGCCAAATTCAAACCGCCACCATAACCCAAAGGATAGCTTTCAGAAGCATATCCCAAATTCCATTGACCGGCTGATTTGCCGCTGATTTCAAACTGAAAACCTTTTATCGTCGAATCTTTGGACGGATCTTTGATATATACTACTTTATCTTTATAAATGATTTTATCTCGTGGCACAGCCTTATCCAGACTCGCTGCCAAACCTTCGGCAAACTTATCCAAAGATCCAAACAAACTAGAATCCAGTTTACCCTTTTCTTTCGCGCTGGCCATAGTCTTGCCATTCTGGCCATGATAAATCTGGCCAAAAATCTGAATCTTATTGTCAATGGCCAAAAACGAGCCTGCAATATAAATGTTCGCGCCTGCTGCCCGCGCGATTTTTAGGGTCTGTCCCTTGCTTAGGGTCTGTCCCTTGCTTAGTTTTTTTAGGGCCTGTCCCTTAATCCGTCCCTTGATCCCCAGGGATTTTGCGGCTTTTTCCAATGCGGTTTCATCAATCACTTCAAACCGTTTTAATGACGCAATACTGGTTCCCAAACTGGCTGAAATACTGCCGCTCAAATAGGCATAATTGGCAGATTTGCTTAGATTTTGGAATGGGAAAACAGCTATTTTGGCTTTGTGAGACTTTGCAGGCGCAGACTTTGCGTTGTTTTTGGGCGCAGCAGCCAGTGATACAACCAAAAACATTGTGAATGAAAGCGGCAAAAGTTTTTGCAAGGATACGAATATTTGTTTTTGGGAGAAAAAAGGGAAATTGTGGCAATTTTGAATTTTTAATTTTGAATTTTTAATTTTGAATTGTGAATTGTGGATCGAGTTCATTTGTTTTGTTCCTTTATTGCTTGTTTATTGTTTTTTTTCAGGGGTTTTATACTTTAGATTAGTTTTTTCTATAAGATGAGTATTTTTCAAATGACTATTTTTCATAATTTTTATATATTTTTATATATTTTGCGACCTTGCTATGAAATATGGATATAAAGCATGCAAAATGGTTGGGGCAATCATAAATAGTTATTTAAAAACTGCAAGTTTTTTTAAAACTGTAAATTTTTTTCTATTTTTTCAAAAAAACTCAGTCCAATACCTGGCTTTTAGCCCTCGCACCATAGCAGCACGAGTGCGAGAGCATTTCAAAGCATCTTATCTATCAATTGTTTACCTAAAATCTCTTTTGGGAAAAAACTGATCCAATAGGGTTTGGAATTGTTTGTTATTTCGGATGGGAATCATGTCAGGATCATGGACAATGTGCATTAAATCGCGAAAGCCTTGTTCAAATGATTTTTTTAATGCGTCAAAGGCTTTATTTTGATCGCCAATAATCGACCAGTACGAAGCTAAATTGTATTGATCCACCGCAGAGTCGGAAAAAAAATCGAGATTTTTTGTCAAAAAACTATTTGCCTGTAAAGATTTTTGCTGTAGCAAATACAACCGGACCACCAATGAAAAAGCCTCCTGAGTTTTGGAATTGGCAAAAACTTTTTGAGCTTTTTTCATGGCATCATCCAGCTTGCCGACTGTGATATCCCGATAACTTTCTACCATGGGAGCATAAAAATTGACAGACAATGCTTCTTGCGATAAAAGCGCGAAAAGTTTTTTTGTTTTCGCGCTGATTTCTTTATTTTGTATCATCTTGCGGCCGTGCTTCATCAATATGCATTCCAGACTATGAACAGTCAATTGAGGATTGCCACTTTCTTTCTGGGCCAATCTGTGGCGGATTTTTTTGAGCATTTCACGCAATTTTTTGTCCAGTTTTGCATACGCGAGGCAATCGCCGGATGCAAATATGGCATGGTTCATAGCTGACATTTGAATGCCGGACAGCTTATCCGAGTCAGACAAAATTTGTTTTATCAAACCTCTCGCTTTTTCATATTCTTTTTGCATTAAGAATTGATACATTGATATTATTTTATTGTTTATTTTTTCACTACCAGACAATCCAACCAAATTTCTAAAAAAATCTCTCTCGCTTTTTTTGTATTTAGCAAAATGCGATTGCGCGGTAGCAAACTCTCCTAAATGATAATGGCTCAATCCTAAATAAAGATGAGAAATTTGCTTTATATTGGCCGGGACTGTTTTGGATTGCAATATATACCGAAAATACGGAATGACTATTTCAAATTTTTTGTTAAAAAAAGCGGACTTGCCTTTGGTCAAAAATATCTTTTCTTTGCTTTGCCTTTCAGCGGGCGAGCAGCTCGCCAATGTTAAAAAAAATATTAACATAATCAAATATCCTAAAAATCCGTTATGAAAAAAAAGCCGCGTTTTTTTTGCTTTTAGAACTGATTTTTTTTTATTCAGAAAAAAACTCTGGTTTTTATTTTGTCTGTTACTATTCATCGCAATAACCCTATTCATATATTTTAATATTGAACTACAAAAAATTTCCGATCAAATATTCACCAAATACTGGTCAAACATTAAACCTAAACTCGATAATATCTCCATCCTTGACAATGTATTCCTTGCCTTCTATACGCAATTTTCCTGCTGTTTTGGCCTGATGAAAATCCCGATATTGCACAAAATCTTCATAAGACAATACTTCCGCTTTGATAAAACCTCTCTCAAAATCTGAATGAATCACACCGGCTGCTTTCGGGGCCAAAGTCTGTTTTTGTATAGTCCAGGCCCGGGCCTCGGTGGGACCGCCTGCTGTAAAAAACGTCTCCAATCCCAAAAGATCATACCCGCAACGGATCATTCTTTCCAGACCGGATTGCTCCAGGCCAAAATCTTTCATAAATTCCACCCGTTCGTCCTCGGGCAGACTATTGATTTCTGATTCCAATTGGACTGAAATCGGTATCAATGGATACTGTCTTTGCGCGGCAAAATCCTTTACCCTGCTATCCATTTGCATTTGTTCATCCAGATTGGCAACGATCATAGCTGGCTTGGCAGTCAGCAAAGCAAAAGTTTTTATCAAGGATTGTTGTTTATCAGTAAACCCAGGCAACATAGAATATAACATTTTCCCATCAGACAATGCCTTTAACAAAGCCTGGACCATTTCCATTTCATCTTTGGCTTCCCTGTCAGATTGTGACCTGACTTTTTTTTCCAATTTAATTTTGCGTTTTTCCAGACTCTCCAAATCTTTCAAAGCCAATTCGGTCTCAATGATTTCCAAATCTCTTATCGGGTCTATCGCACCAATATGAACGATGTCCGCATTTTGAAAAAGCCGAACCACGTGAACAATGGCGTCAACTTCGCGAATATGCGATAAAAATTGATTGCCCAGACCTTCATTCTTTGATGCCCCTTCCACTAAACCAGCTATGTCCACGAATTTTATTGTAGCTGGTACTTTTTTGGCCGGTTGGATTGTTTCAAAAATAAAATCCAGTCTCTTGTCCGGCACAGGCACAATGCCCACATTGGGCTCTATAGTGCAAAAAGGATAATTGCTGGCCGCAGCATTCGCATTGGTCAAAACATTGAATAAAGAAGATTTCCCGACATTGGGCAATCCGACTATCCCGCAAGCAAATCCCATTTTTTTCTCCTTAAATAAAGTCTTTTTCCAATCTATCCGTTCTATCTATTTTATCTGTTCTATCTGTTCTATCTGATAAACGGACTGATGAAAAAAAACTGTTTAGCAATTAATTGAAAAATTTATTGATCTAACAAAAATCAAAAAAAATACACTGAAAAACATCAATCATACATTATTAAAATCATAACTCCATATTATCAATCAAACGAACATTGCCGTAAAACAATGCAACAGCAAGCAATGCGTTTTTATCTTTTATTTCCCCTTGTATAGGCTGGAGCAAAGCTTTATCCACTATAGCAGCATACTCTATTCGCGAACTATGGGCTCGCTTTAAGTATTGTTGCAATTTTGATAGCAATATTTTTGATTCTATCGTGCCGGATAAATAAGCTTTACGCGTATTGCGCAAAGCTTGATAAATCAGTGCCGCGTCCGTGTGTTGTTCCCGTGTCAAGCGCACATTGCGGGAACTCATTGCCAAGCCATTCGGTTCACGAACAATATCCCCGCCGATGATCGTCACCGGGAAAAAATATGCCCGGGCCATTTCCTGGATCAAACGATATTGTTGATAATCTTTTTTGCCAAAATATGCAAAATCTGGCCTTACCTGTTGAAACAATTTGGCGACTACAGTAAGTACTCCCCGAAAATGGCCAGGCCTGCCCTGCCCGCACAAATACTGATCCATGGTTTGCGCTGTCATCCAAATATAAGTCTCTTTCTCTGGATATATATCTTGCTTTCCTGGCAAATACACTGCTGCAACACCTGCGTCAT
>CAZCVM010000227.1:0-4942 GCA_964501965.1 uncultured Leptospiraceae bacterium
ATGCGTATAATATTAAGAAAGCTCACCACTCATGGTTTTGTCCCAAAATTTTTGATTTTTTTATTTTTTTTGGATAAAAATGAAAAAATGTGGGGACAGACCCCAGGTTTGATTAAAAGTTAAAGGGTCGTAAGGAATGCAGGGACAGACCCTTCAAATATGGTTCCGTGTTGCCCAAATAACAAAAATTTAGGGACAGAGATGCTCTCGGGACAGACCCACTATTTTGAATGACCTAATTTCAAATTTAGGAGACAGACGATTTAGGGACAGACCCCAGACAGTGCCAAACAACAGCAGGATGCTAGAATGCTGGGGACAGACCCATCCTATCAACCTAAATCATCCTATTAACCTATACCTAAACTAGATTTGCAATGTCTATTTATCCGAAAAAGAATTAATATCAACAAAGCTTACCTTCAATCAGATTAACCTGATCAGATTAACCTGGGTCTGTCCCCGGGAAACACGTGAAACAGGTCAGTCCTTATAATCTTAGCATGAGACGGCACTGCCCATAACCTGGGGTCTGTCCCTAAACCATACCCTGGGGTCTGTCCCTAAACAATCCCTAAACCATAACCTGATAACCTCTGAACAGGGTCTGTCCCTATAATCTATAATCTACCCCCATAACCTAAACCTGGGGTCTGTCCCCTAGCAGTCCCCCTAGGACGCTTACCCTGGTCTGTCCCTAGGAAGCTAGGAAGCTAGGAAGCTAGGAAGCTAGGAAGTGCTGGAAGTCCCCAGGAAATCAGGATATGCGATCAGGAAGCAAAAACATTGCAAAAGAAATCATTGAAAAATGGAAATGCTGTATCCAGGCAAATATCTACCATCTGGTTTTCCATCTGGTTTTGCTGCTTTGCTTGAATAGGGTGCGGAAAAGCCAATGACCGGCATACTAAGGCGATATGTCTTTGATCATTGAGTGAGTCGTTTGTGCAGCCGTACTTTTTGTCGCCGAGAATGGGATGACCCGCGTGTCCCAAAATCGAACGAATTTGATGAAAATAGCCGGTCTTTATTTGGATACTTAACAACGAAATATTATTTTCAAATTGCCGCAGACTTTTGTAAAACAAGGAAAAGTCTTTGCCGTCTTCAGAAAAAATATTGCGCCGGTCATTTTTTTGCTTGATAAATTTGTTGCTGATGATACCTTCCTTAGGCATCATAGTGCCGTTGATCAAAACCCAGTATTTTTTTTTTACGCTTCGTTCGCGAAAGCTCTGGCTAAGACGGGCAGCTCCTTTGCTTGTTTTGGCCAGAATCATTAGTCCGGCAGCCACTCTGTCCAGGCGATTGACGGAACTGATAAAGACATTTCCAGGTTTATTTCTTACAAGCTTGAAATACAATTTGCTGTATTCAATAATTGATGGATTTTTTGTATAATCCGGCTGGCTTAGTATGCCCGGCGGCTTGAAGACAACCGCGAAATGGTTTTCCTCATGCAACACAATACGCTGGAAATTGTTTATAAAATGATGCGACAAATTTTCAGGATCATAATTGTTATTTAAATTATTTTTTTTTGATTTGTTTGATTTGTTATTTGCAGATGTAATGTCAAGTTGTAAATCTGCGCTGTATTTTTCCAGTAAAGGCTGATACCTTTCCCAGGGATTGGATTTTTGAAGATAAAACTGTGCCAGGGTTTCTAGCTGTTTGGTTTCGGATTCATTCATATAATCACAAGAATATTTTTGGTTTCACGCTTATGGGTACAGAAAGTTTGTGCCCATAAGTGTTGTTTAATGAGATCATTGATTTTTCAGATTTTGATAATTCTCCGATAATACCGAATAAATAGGGGTTTTTTTCAATGTTGGGTATTTTTTTGCAATATTTAGAGCAAATTCTAAAATGGTCAATGCTTGTTTGGTTTTTTTGTTTCGCACGTAGGAAACTGCCCGGTTGTTTAGTCCAGTTAATGAATAGGAAGAAATGATCTGGAGTCTTTTTTTGATTTCGCTGTTTTCAAGAAGTTTTTGGGTTTCAGGATGGTTCAAAAAAGCCATATCCAATTCAATATGTTTGTTCCAGTCTGTTAGTACTTTTTGTATTTTCGCGGAAGGCTGATACGCGGGTTGAAAACCTCGAATATAATTGGCCCAGTCAATTATTGTGCCAATATGGCTTGACGGATATATTTGGGTATTTGATGGGATCAATTCATTAATTTTTTTGGTAGAATCTATAAAAATAGATATTGTTTTTGCTGTATCCTGGAATGGATCCGCAATTATTTTGAGCCTATTTTGCCTTTCCAATTCAATATATTTATTAGCTATTAAACTGATATTGTGTTCAAAATCCTTTTTATAGCGTTTGTAGGGATCAAGCTGAAGCAAAGAATGATATTGGCGGACATATTTTGCGTATTCTTTGGGTTTTTGCCGGATCAAATCTCTAGTCAGGTTAGAAAAAATTCCCAGCAAGTTTACATGGATATATTTTTTTTCTGGCGGACTTAGGTAACTGGCTATATAGGCCAATGCAGCGGCCCGTTTTAAGTCTTTGGGAACATTTAGACCGTTGTATTTGACATTTCCAGAAAAAACCAGCGCGCGGTTGTTGTAAACATCAATCAAAACATCTACATTGTGGGCACTTGTTTTAGTAGAATATGTTTTTTTATTGAATGTGATCCCTTTTTTGTCCAGTCTCCGTTGGAATTGAGGGCGGCCATTGTTGTAAGGATCAAAACCGTAGGCATTGGTGGTTTCTACGTCAATCTTTTTGTCAGACAGATGAATAATGGAATAGATATGTTCGGGAACACTGATATAGGAAGTGGGAATAGAAAAATCCTGGAGCAAGGCATTGTAAATAAGCGCGGATTTGTAACAATTGTAAATTTTTTCGTCCATGGTTTCTTTGATGCCAATATTGAAACCAGCACCCGAGCCGCTACTTGTTTTTCTGAATAGATTTCGGTGGAGAAAATGCAACAGATACTCGGCTTGATGGTATTTGGTTTTTCGATTGCGGTAAGAACGCATTTCTTTTTTGGCTTTGGCTAGTAGTCTGGCGTATTGGGCCTGGTATTTTTTCATTTCTTCTTTGGTGTGAATGCCGGATGCAAGTAAGTATAAAGTAATCAGTCTACCTTTGTATTGCAGGGTTGGGCCGGAGAAATCAATGCGCTCCAGTTCCTGGATTTCTAATGGAGTGATAGCTTCGTGGACGACAGAATAGGGTATTTTTTTGAGAGATTGTTCAAAAGATTGTTGCGCGAATACAGGTAATGTGCACAATAACATTGCAAATATTATAAAAGAAGTACGGGATTTTGTGATAAATGGTTTCATATTTACTGATCTCTCTTTCAATATTGGCTACATTTGGGGCAAATATAAGCTTTGTCTTCTTCGGCGCAATAAAAATAATTTTTGGCTATACAATATTAAGACTATATTATTGCTATTGTTAACAGATGTCTTCCAGCAATGACTTTAGAAAAAAACGGATAATAAAATGGATAAACCAGATATACAGGAAAATCAGCAGGCTTTGATAAAATTGCTCAAGAAAAATAATATTGTATTTCCAAATACAATCAGTCAAGATCAATTGTGGCGATATTATATCTTGCTGCAAGAACATAATAGTGACAAAGATCTTAGCCGATTAACCCATTTCGCAGATATATTTGTCAAACATTTTTTGGATTCTGCTCTGGTGCTTCGTTATTTGCAGTCTTTACCTTCGCCGCTTTTGGATGTGGGGACAGGTGCTGGTTTTCCGGGCATAGTGTTGAAGATATTGTCTCCAGACACGAAAATAGTTCTGGCTGAAGCGCGCAAAAAAAGAATTGTGTTTTTGGAAAAAGTAATCCATGAATTGAATTTGTGCGGTATAGAGACTTACGCGCATCGGGTAAGCTCTTCTTTTGCTTTGCCAGTGCAAGGAGTCATTTCCCGCGCGTTTGAAGCAATACCGGATCATCTGTCAAGAGTCAGGAACTTTGTGCCAAAACATGGCAAAGTTATTTTTATGAAAGGGCCCAATGTTTCTGCGGAGATGGCCCAAATATCAGAAACATTGCGAGCGGATTTTTCTCTAAGCCAGGATTTTTCTTTCTCCCTAAAGCACAATGATCTAGAAAAGCACGCGCGGCGGCTTTTGGTTTATGAACGCCTGGAAGAGTCTTTTTCTGGAGTCCAGGTTGCCGGCAGTAATGATAATGATAAGAATAATGAAAACGAAAAACAATTGCCCGGGGAAATGATCGTCAGTCCGGCAAATAAACAATTCAAAATATTCAAGAAATCTCTGGATGGCCCAGGCATAAAAAAAACCGGTGGATTTTTTTTGTCAGGAGCACGCTATATAACTGAATACTTGGACATGCAACATACGCTAGGGGAAAAAGAAAAATATTTTTTGCCGGAAATAAGGGCCATGTTATATACGCCGGAGATGTACAACGAGTATGAGTCATTGATTGACCGCGCCCGGACCAAAGCAATACCATTAAAAAATTTATTCGGGCCGATATTTCGGGAGATCGATATATTTGGCACGAAAGCTCCCCTTCTATTTTTGGCTAGAACGGATTTGAAACCATGGGATGAAACCGTGTCTTCGCGAGGCATGGATTTGTTCTTGCCGCTACAAAATCCGGGCAATCTCGGTACAGTGATCCGTTCTGCAGCGGCTTTTGGCATAAAGCGCGTGATTTTGCTTAAGGAAGCAGCATCTGTTTTTCATCCCCAGGCGGTAAGGGCGTCAGGTAATGCTATTTTTTTGACAAGTTTGATGCAAGGTCCTGGCCTGTCTGAACTATTGAGCAAGTATGACTTGCCTTTGGCGATTTTGCAAAAAGGGGCCAAAGATATTGGGCAAATGAGCGATCATTCCGGCATTGGATTGGTGAGCGGCATGGAGGGGCCTGGATTTGGCCTGGTAGACCATATTTCAAGCGGTATAA
>CAZCVM010000228.1:0-4926 GCA_964501965.1 uncultured Leptospiraceae bacterium
CCATCCCCCAAGTATGGTTGATCAACAATTTTAGCCCCTGCCTGAAGAGCAATTTCCTTAGTTCTATCCTGACTACCAGAATCTACAACAATAATCTCATCACATACTGGTTTTATTGATAATATACAATCCCTTATATTGCTTTCTTCATTCAGTGTAATAATTATTCCTGTTAATGCCATTATTTTTTTATCCTAATAAAATTTTCGCCAGCTCCTATGCTTCGGCCATTCAAAATTTTCTGCTCAACAAAAGTTAAAATTCTATATTTAAGCCTGCAATGTTTAATTTTCTTATCCCCAGGTAAAATCTTTTTTGAATAATTTAAATCCTCGCTCCAATGAAACTTTTCTAACCAAGGTTTCATATATTTTGGATGAGACCCTTGAAATTTTTTTAAAAAGCCTAATGGACCATAATTGCTTTTTTGCTGATTCTTTTTTTGATAATTTGCTTTTCTTTCGGCACTCTTTCTTTGTTGAAACTCCAATGGTCTCACCCATCCATAGTGATAGATATATGCATCCACATCCGTTGCTTGCAATTTATATGTATTTCTTTCTTGCCGATAATTCTTGCCATCAAAATCCGGGATTCTCCTAAATGATTGCGCATCTTTCCAAGAATGAATATCTGAATCATTTCGTATAATTCTTATCTCATTCTTATACCAACCATGGGATACTTGATAATGCCAATAATCTCCGTAAAAGTGATAATATTTTAGAAATAATGCTTCAACATTCTTATCACCTAAAAGTTCTTTGCACCGGTCATGGATTTTTAATTGATCTTTTTCATGGATAACCTCATCTCCTTGTATATAAAAAAGCCAATCCCCAGAACAATTTTCTTTAGCAATATCTGTTTGATGCGCAAATTCTGTGCCCTTAGGATATTTCTGATAATCCCATACAGTATTTACAATTTTTATCTTTTCAGAACCAATATTTCTAATTTCTTGAAGTGTATAGTCATCAGAATCGCAATCTCCCAAAGCCAAAATAAATTCATCGACAATAGGCAAGACACTTTCTATAGATGCCCGAACAGGCAAATATAGCTTAGTTGCATTTTTTATAAATGAAAAACCGCTAATTTTCATCAAACTTTCCTTTATTGAAATAACAATATCTAAACAATATAATTTATCAATTGCTGTTTACTCAAAATTTTCAAACATGTTTCTTTATCACCGCGCAACACGGTTTTGTTCTAATATTTGCAATAATTCTGGGCCATATTTCTTTACTCTGGCAGGACCCAAATGGTCCAAAGCTTGCAGATCATTGATTGTGGCCGGTGCTTTTTGCAAAATCTCTTCCAGGGCAAAATTGGGTAAAACTGCGTGCGGGTCTATGTAACCATTTGCTTTTTGATTGCGCCATTCTCTCAATATTTCATTTACTTTTCTGCGGCTGAAATAAGCTAAATTGTTCTGCCTTTTTTTTGCTTTTTTTTGACTTTGGGAGCGTGAATAGGCGGATCCATGGGCATGGCTAATCGGAGACATACGTCTTGCGCGGCGAATGACGCGGACAATACCATTAATCACTTCCCTGCGTCGATATCCAGGCAAACCTTTTGCGCTGCGCACATTGAACTCCAATTCCTGGTCATCTGGTATGGTAGCCAAGTGCTTTAATGTATATTCTCCTAAAACCTTAAAGGACGGTTGATCAAATTTTTCTGCTTTCTTCTCACGAAAAATATACAACTCTCGCAACACCCGCAAATCCTGTGGCGATAATGCATCAGCTCCTTTGATTTTTGTATATGCTTCTGGATCAAATACTCGATTGACCATTTCTTTGTCCACAGCACGTTCAAAATCAGGCAAAACATCTTCCCAAATACCTTTTTGCTTCAATTCCTTTTCCAATTGCTCTTTCAAAGGGATAATATAACGCACATCTTCCCGAGCATAATACATCTCTGCTTCTGGAATGGGCCTAGTGGACCAATTGTATTTGGTCAGAGTCTTGTCCAAATAAATATTGAAATGGTAATCCACCAAGGACTGCAAGCCCACTTTGTCATATCCTAAATAGCGGGCAGCCAGGTATGTATCAAAAATATTGTGAAATTCTATCCCAAAATCACGGTGTATGCCGCCCACATCATAATCTGCGCCGTGAAAAACCTTTGTGATCTTTGGGTGAGCCATAATTTTATTCAATGGCTTTAGCATAGCTGGATCAGAAAAAGCCAAAGGATCAATTATATAATCTTCATCCCAACTTGATATTTGGATCAAGCAAACTTGTTCTTGGTATGCGTACAAACTATTGGTTTCTGTGTCCACACCAATCACTTTTTCTGTCTTTAAACGCTGGACAGCCCGATGCAATTTTTTTTGAGTATCTACCCAATACAACGGTGCCTGATGAACTGGATAAAAAGGCTGTTTTGTTTTGAAAAAGCGCCATTGGCGCTGCACAATTCTACTGCATGTATTAATCATATTTGTTCGGACTGATCAGTTGATGCTGATTCAATATCCCCTTGACTCACGAGTTGTTTGATGTATTCACGGCTTTCGTGGTCAATCCTAATAAACTTCACTGCAATTTGCCATTTATCTGCGGCCCGCGTTTTGCGTACAACCTCACCCAGAGCTTTCATTTTTTGATCTCTGGTAAAAAGAGTAATCTCCACAATACTGTTTACAGCAGCATCCAAATCCGATTCCAGCAAAATACCCTCAGGAGAAATATCTTCCGTAAAATCCAAAGACCTTTTGATGTCCTGATCAGAAAAACGCCGGCAGGCAATACGAATATTTCGTTTTATCCGAAGATATTGCCGCCGGTCTGCATCATTTTCGAGTTCTCCGTTTTGAGGATCCATAACCAACTCATTACCGTTTTATCTTTATAGATTCTTATTTTCGTCTTAGAAAATTAATTATTCCTTAGAAAAGCGGTACAATGACCGCTTTTTTTATGGACAAGAAGATTTGTACCAGGTTTGTGTGCGATAGAAAAAGCCGATATAACCCCGTACTTTCAAAGTATTGCCGGCCCGCCAAATCTTTAATGTGTAGGTTTTGCCAGAAGCTGGGTCCAAAATAGTACCGCTTTTAGTATCCAATTTCTTTACGCCCCAAAGAATAACCATTCCCTGGATAGGCTTGTTTTTTCTATACCCTTTACACTCTGTACATTTTGCAGTAGGATTCTCTGTCAATCTTATGATTTTACCCTGCAAAGTAGCACCAGACTTATAAATTTGAACGATAGATTTAATTTTTCCAGTTTTGTCGTCCTTTGTTTTATAGCACCCTACAGCAGAGGATAAATCCGCTGAAAACAAAGCTGTGCCGGCAAAGAAAAAAATACCGGAAAAAAGAGATATTGCTAATCTTTTTTTCATGTGAAACTCCTTTATTTTTCCAAAAAAATTGTGCACGATTTTTCGCGACTCTTTGGTTAAGTAAACAAATATTTTTAGCCAAAAAAATGCAAGAATTAAATGCTTTTTTTTGAAATATGACAGTATATTTTGCCGTGTGCTCAAAAAAATTGTGCAACAACAAAAAAAGATACCCTGAGGTATCTTTTTTTGTTGTTGATAATATTTTAGGAGATTTCAGGCAATTTTTTTAACACTTTACTCCAGAATTTACCCCAAAAAAAAATCTAGCGTGCATAGTATTCGATAACTTGCGGTATCTCGCAAATAATGGGAACATCTTCACGCTGAGGCAATTGAATCATTTTTGCCTGCATTGCATCCGGGTCCAGCTCTACATAAGAATACGCTTCTGCTGCCTGAATGGATTCGATAAAAATTGGCATTTTGCGGCTTTTTTCTTTGACCTGGACAATATCTCCTAGTTTAACCAAATAGGATGGAATATTGACTTTCTTGTTATTGACCTCAATATGGCCATGAGCTACTGCCATACGGGCAGCATAAATTGTTTTGGTCAAGCCGGACCTATGTACCAGAGCATCCAAACGAGTTTCCAGTAAATGGATCAAGTTGTCTCCAGTATTTCCGCCTTTTTGCGAAGCTTTTTGATAATACAAACGCATTTGTTTTTCACTAATATGGTACTGGGCACGGAGTTTTTGTTTTTCACGCAATTGACGTTTGAAGTTGGACATTTTACCGATAGCGCGTCTCTTGCCGCCACCTGCCTGCCCCGGAGGATTGCCTTTTTTTTGCATGATTTTTTGCGCCTTGGGCGTAATAGCAATGCCCAATTGCCTTGAAATTCTTACTTTAGGACCGTGAAAATCCATTTATAAACCCCTTAAAGATGAAATATTACACTCTTAGATAGAACGAGATAGAAAAAGCAAAATTTTCAATGAGCTTTGATTTGTCAATCCAAGTTTTTATTGTCAGCAAAAATTTCTAAAATATCCTGAAAAAATATAAAATCAGCCATTTCTGATTCGATGAATCAAGTTTCCCGGCAATACCGGCTGTGGCAAAGACAACCAGACATGAGTATTGGGTTTGGTATGGGTCAAAGGCAATCCATTTTCATCCCAAATATTGTCGACTACAAAATCAAAATCCTTTTCCACAGAAAAACCAAACAATTGCAATCTTTCGCCTACAAAAAATTTTCCCCGTACAGCAACATAGGTCCTGTCCGACGGATGTGTCTTTCTATTGCCGACCTCAGGCAAAACAATTTGTCCCAAAAAATCTGACTCACGCTGATAAGAAGCAGATTCCAGATTTTGATGAATAGAGTTTTGGGAATTATGAGAATGCTGCAAGCCATGGACAAAAAAACCATCCGTATAATTTCTATGACTGATCCAATACAATTGTTTTTGCAAATTTTCTAGTAAATTTTCCTGTGTATTCACGTTAATACGGACTGAATCTATGGCAGTACGATAAGCTCTAACAACGACAGCTAAATAAAAAATACTTTTCATTCGGCCTTCGATTTTAAGGGAA
>CAZCVM010000229.1:0-4921 GCA_964501965.1 uncultured Leptospiraceae bacterium
TCCAAGCCAATTGTGATGATTTTTATTAAAATGTAAACTGTCTGTACAGGTTTGTATCGCCAATGTCAATAAAAAAAACAAATTGAGTAAAAATAGATGTGAAATCAATGCTGATAATATTTTACCAAATTGATATAAATATTGCCCAGGTAGGGAACTTTGGAATACATGATTGCCGGAATGAATTTTTTGTCATCTGTGACCCACATATAAATGGGTTCTTTGGTTTTGAAAAAAATATCCTGTTCTGCAAGTGCTTTGTTTTGTTTTTTGGGATCCGCTAATGCTGCTTTGATCAAGAAAGCCCACCGTTTGCCCAGGTATGGCAATTTTTTGCGCTCTCGTTTGAGTACTTGCAAAATTAATATACGTTTTTTGCCGGCAGGTAGGACTTGAAGTTTTTGGACTTCACCAACTTTCGGACTATGACCAGTAATGCGCATTAAATAAAACGCGCCCATTAAATCGGAAAACCCGGGAGCAAGAATCTGCCGGGTTTCATTTTTGATGGTTTTTACTTTGCCAGTATGCGGGTAAGATCGTTCGTCAAATCTTTTTTCCAGCCGTTTGACAGTGACGCGATTGCCTTTGTAATAGTAGGAACGTTTCTCATATTTTTTCCCATGGTAAAGCTCTTCATACGCATAATAGGGTTGCCGTTTTTGATAATTCCAATGACTGCCAAAATAGCCGCCGATATAATAGATTTTTTTGAAAAAAGCCAGAGACGTGACAGAAGTATGTCCTTTGATCAAACCATTTTTTTTGTCCACAATACTGCGTGATTTTGCATATCCCACAGTCATATATTTCCATGATATTTTGTATGAATAAACCTCTTGATTTTGAAACGGCAATTTGGATGAAATGTTTGCTGGCAAAAGTGATAATGTGGTAACAGTGAAAAAACCAATAATTATTCTCTGGAATAATGCCTTTTTGTTACATATCATAAAATCCCCCTGATCAGATGCGAATATTTTCATTAAAAGATATTAACGGATATCGACATAATCAATGAGAAAGCCTTATTCGTCAAGCTTTTCCAAATGCTGCCGTTTGTTAGGGTTGTTTGCCGATTTTTTTTGGGATTTGTCTTTTTTTGCGACTTCTTTTAAATAATTGTTTTTTTGATTTTGACCGATATGGTAAATAGGATTTCAAACCGCAAAATGGATAAAAATCCGGCAACTGAGGCACAAAATGATAGAATTGCATCGTATCAATGGTATACCATTTTATTTGAATCATAAGAAAATCGAAGCTATGGAAAATACCCCGGATACGATTATTGTATTGGAGAATGGAAGAAAATATGTTGTCAAAGAAAATATTGAAGAAATCGTAAATAAAATTGTCAGATTCAATCAAAAAGTCATTTCTTTTCAGGAACAATACGATCAAATGAATAAACAATATCCCATCATTACTATGGATAAATAGGCAGATGCAGTAAAGTAGGAGGCAGGATGGATTTAGCAACGCTCATTGGCTGGGTATCTGGTTTTATAGCTGTTATTATGGGGGCCATATTTGTAGGATTGCCTCCAACAAAATTGTTTGATATACCGTCATTATTTATTACTTTTGGCGGAGGATTTTTTGCGAGCATGGCAGCCAATGATTTTGGCGCGGTATCGTCGCTTATGTCAGTGGTACGCAATGCATTGTTTACCCCAAAATTCAATATTTCAGGAATGATTGTCACTCTAGTATCTTTTTCCGAAAAAGCACGCCGCGAAGGATTGTTGTCATTGGAAGATGATTTGGAAGAATTGGATGAGGAATTTTTGAAAAAGGGTCTGCAATTGGTTGTGGATGGTACAGATCCTGAACTGGTGCGCCGGATCATGGAATCAGAATTGGAATCTCAAGAAGAAAGACATGCTACTGCGCGGAAATTTTTTGAAGATTTGGGCACGATCACACCGGCTTTCGGAATGATTGGTACTTTGATTGGACTCATCCAGATGCTAGGTAACCTGGAAGACAAATCAGCCATTGGGCCTGGTATGTCCGCTGCATTGATCACTACTTTGTATGGTTCTTTTGGAGCAAACCTTTTTTATATTCCTTTGGCAGCCAAGTTGGAACTGCGCGGTAAAGAGGAAAGTACAATGAAAAGAGTAATGATTGAAGGCACAATATCTATTCAATCCGGCGATAATCCGCGGATTGTTCGTGATAAATTGGCTGCATTTCTCAAACCTGCGGATCGTACTGATTTAGCCAATTTAGGTGAACGTTAAATCATGTATCAAATAAGTATCGAATATGTATCAATGAAATTGATGGAAAATAATCGGAAATAAGATTTATGGCTACAAAAAAGAAATGTCCCAAATGTGTCAAAGGATCACCGAGCTGGATGGTAACATACGGTGATATGGTTACTTTGCTATTAACTTTCTTTGTATTGATGTTTTCCTTTGCTGAAGTGGATGGCCGGACTTTTCGGCTGGTTCTGAGTTCCTTTCGCGGCAGCCTGGGTATGTTTACGGGAGGCAGTAGTTTTAGCAAAGGAAGATTGGAAGAAATGGGCATGACCATTGAAAGTCTTCCTTCCATGACCCGGGGCCGAGCTTTGTCCAAAGCGAGGCGCGAAGCTATTAGCCGATTCCAGCCGGAGATTCAAGCAAAGAAAGTCAGGGTCACGGAAGATGAACGGGGCATTATTATTACGTTGATGAATGATGCTTATTTTGCTCCTGGCAGTGCTGTTATTTCCGAGTCATTGCAAAAAACACTTGTCAAAGTAGGCAAACTCGTTCGTCGCCTGGACAACTTTGTTCGTATTGAAGGTCATACAGACAACAATCCGATTCCAATCACCGGTGTCCGGGAAGGTTATGAAACCAACTGGGAATTGTCTGGTGCTAGAGCTATAAATATTTTGCGTTTTTTGACGGAAACAGAAAGAGTGTCCCAAAAGCGGATGTCAGCTGTGGCATTTGGCGCGACTCGGCCGATTTTTCCGAATGATACACCAGAAAGGAGAAGTTACAATAGGCGAGTAGATATTGTATTGCTCAACAAAGATTATCAAACCAGGAAACAAAAGAATTTACCGGACAATCCATTGCCCAATGAAGAGTGGCGCAAGAAAACGCAATAGAGATCAAAAATGATTGCATGCTAAAAAAAAATAGCCGATAATGAAATAAACTATATATTATAGATAAAAGGGTAAGAATATGGCAGACGAGGATTTAGAACAATTACAAGATGATATGGATGAAGAGGGTGGGGAGCCCACCCAGGAGAAGCCCAGTGCAGGCTTAGGCGGTTCTAAAATCATAAAGATACTTGTCTATGTGGCCGGTTCCATCCTAGGCTTATTTTTAATGGTGGGCATTTCTTATTTAGTGAGTAAGTATATGATGGAAGCATCGTATGCAAAAGAGCAGCAAATATTGACTGCACCACCGCCCGCGCCCTTGGGTCACTATGATCTAAAAGAATTCGCGATCAGTACTAAGGACGCAGAAACACATTTTGTGAAAGTACAAATATCTCTGGCGTACACAAAAGAAGATTTGAAATTGCAAACGGAACTTATTGAGCGCAGTGTTCAAATACGCCATATTGTCAATATTTTGCTTTCCGGTAAAAGATACCAGGATCTAAATTCTGTTGAGAAAAAAATTGATCTGGCTGAAGAAATCAAGGCTTCCATTAACATTATTTTGCGCAATGGGCAGATCAAAGAAGTGTACTATAGAGAATTTGTGTTGAGCTAACGTAACATGACTGGATGTTTGTCCAGCCCGAAGTATTTGATAAAAATATGACAAATATTTGACAAATAGATGAGAATGATGCAATAGGAGTTTATTATGAGCGAAAGCCTTTTGTCGCAAGACGAAATAGATGCTTTGTTAGGAAGCGCGGATGATAGCAGTGATATGTCCGATATGCCGGCTGATTTGTCCGGAGCCGGTGCAGCCGGATCAGGAGGGCTTTCGCCAACAGAGAAAGATATTCTAGGCGATTTGCTTAGCGATAGTTTCAATTCTGCTGGTTCGAGTCTAGGAGCATTGCTGGGCGATAGAGATGTCAGGGTAAATTATGTGCAAATGGAACTGAAAAATCCAGGCGATTTGCAAAATGATTTTTCGGATTCCTATGTGTCCGTGTCAATACCATTTAGCAATGGCATTGAGGGTGAAAATATTTTTTTATTTTTAGAAAAAGACGCCCTTGCCATTTCTGATGTTCTCATGGGCGGCGATGGGGCAAATATTCCGCAAAATATTGATGAAGCGCATTTGGAAGTTTTTCAAGAGCCCATGCAGATTTTTGTCAGCAGCGCGGCCACGCAGTTGGGCAACAAGCTGTCAAAAACCATCCAGGTGGCCATACCAGAGGCAACAGCCATTCCTGCCGGAGAAGAGATAAAATTTCCTGCAGCGGGGATGTTGGCCAAAGTGACCTACAATATAAATGTTTCCAATCTGATCAAATCCCAATTTTATAATATTATGCCCTTTGAAGTGGCGGCTGATATTATCAATGCTTATAAAGGCAAAGAAACCGGTACTGCCAATGCTGCCAATGCTGGAAATAATGCCGGCACTGGCCAAAGTAATGCACAGACAGGATCGCAACCCAGTGCCAAAGTCAGTCCAGTAAAATATCCTAGTATGCAAAATGTTCCCAAACGAACTGGCCAGGGAAATATTGATTTGCTGATGGATGTTCCCATGACCCTGACCGTGGAGTTGGGTAGAGCAAAAATGACAATAAAAGAAATACTTGCCCTGGGGGAAGGGTCTATTATTGAGCTGGATAAATTGGCTGGAGAGCCGGTAGATTTGCTGGTCAATGGAAAGATAATTGGCAAAGGTGAGGTTGTGGTCATTGATGAAAACTTTGGTGTTCGTGTGACAGATATTGTAGCACCAGCAGAACGCGCCAGGCA
>CAZCVM010000230.1:0-4900 GCA_964501965.1 uncultured Leptospiraceae bacterium
AGAGTGGATTTGCCGGCTCCATTCTCACCGAAAACTGCAATGCTTTGCCCAGAATAAATTTTTAGATCAATGTTTTTGAGTGCAGGCTGCAACACGGGAGAAAATGTTTTAGTTAAATTTTCAATATGTATCATTTGGGATTTTTCGAAATTTTGTATCGGCCAATTTTCAAAACTTGTTGGTTTCTAGTGTCCATACCGAGTGCCCCATGCGCATAAATTCTTTGGTCAAATAGGTTTGCAGGTCTTGTTGAAAATCAGGATTTTGGTGTTGATTTTTTTGAGGCATTAAGGCAATCGTTGCGTTGCGAGGAATAAAAAAGCGCGTGAGCCGAGATTGATAGAGCAAGGACACTAGTTTTAGGTTTGAAAAGAGATACACAGATTGCGCATTGGCAATTTTCAGGTTATAAAGTGACCATTCAAGTCCCTGCAAGGTAATGTAAAATCTGCGATGCGGATGTTTGACAATAAAATTTTTCAAGGGTTGCAACTTATCTGTGCCTTCTCCTGGTGAATAAAATATCCATAACGGCATATTTGGATTTTTTTTTAGCAAAAAATCCAAATTTTGGTTTTTTATGCGAATTGCACCTGGTATTTTTGGCTTTTGGGAGTACCATTTGTTCTGTTTTACTTTTGTATTCGATGTATTCATTAAATGTGGAGTGTGGAGTGGTATGATTTGTAAAGAGTTTTGTTTGGCTTGGTAAACAATGCGGGCGCAAATAATATTGTAATCATTTGACAATGTATTTTCTATGTTTTTGTTGGATGCGTGTAAGGTATCTGTCTCGTTTGTATTCTTTCTGCGATTGTTTAGCCAGCAGTTGAGACGCAATTGTTGGTTTTGCTGGCCAATTTCTGTATCTAACCATTGAATTTGTTTTTGATAATATGAATAATTGAGCCAAATAATTGTTACAAAAATTAATGTCATGAAAAATGTGATAAATCTTCTCATTGTCTGTTTATGAATTCCTTGTGCCAGCTTAAAACAGCCTTTTAGGGTATCCTACCAATAATGACTCTATATTTCAATAAATTTTTTTTTATTGAAATATTTCCATTTAGAGATTTATTGTTGGTCTATAATCCCTTTTTTTATCTGTTGCTGCCTTGTTGTTTGAGTCAATCGCTGGCAATATCTTTAGCTGTTTGATAAAGCAACCGTACACCAAACCCGGTGGGCCCTTTTCTGTGCAGTCCGCTATCCTTTTTCAATAAAAATTTGGGTGCAATATCTATATGCGCCCAGGCAGATGTTTCCGGCACAAAATTGTTCAAAAATATTGCCGCAGTGATAGCTCCGCCCCATCTAGGGCCAATATTTGCAATATCTGCTATGTCACTTTTGATGTCTTGTTGGTAATCCTGATACAATGGCATGGGCCATACTCTGTCCAAAGAGCGTTCTCCCGCTTGAAACACAATTTCGCCAAATTCTTTATTATTTGCAAACAAAGCTGATAAATGGGTTCCCAGCGCAATCATGGACGCCCCGGTTAATGTGGCCACATCAATAATTCGTTTGGCCTTTTGTTTGGCAGCATAGGCCAAAGCATCTGCCAATACCAGGCGTCCTTCTGCATCCGTGTTGAGTACTTCTACCGTAAGGCCGCTGTATGTTTGAAAAACATCCCCTGGTCGTTGTGCTTTGCCATCCGGCATATTTTCTGCGGCTGCAATGATAGCGGTGACATTAATAGGCAGATTCAATTGGCTGATGGCTGCCAAAGCATACAAAACAGCAGCAGCGCCTCCCATATCCCCTTTCATTTCATGCATATCTGTGCCCGGTTTCAAGCTGATCCCACCAGTATCAAATGTGATGCCTTTGCCAACCAGAGCAAGATCAATATCTTGGCTTTTTTTCTTGCCTTTGTATTCGAGCATGATCATATTCGGTGCATGTTGGGATCCCTGCCCTACTGCGATTATGCCATTCATACCCATTTTTTCCAATTGACCCAAAGTAAAAACTTTGGCCTTGAGCCCTAAATCTTTGGCTAGATTTTTTGCTCTTTGCCACAAAAGTTCAGGATAAAGCAAATTGCCTGGCAATGCGACTAGTTCTCTTGCTCCATTTGTCATTTGGCCTAAAACTTTTCCTTCGTTCATTGCAAGTTCATATTGTTTTATATTGTTTTTTTTCTCTTGAGAGTCCAATATATACATGATTGCTTCCAGGCCATTGTTTTTTTCTTCTTTCTTGTTATCATCTTTTTGAGATAAAAAGCGTGGGTTGTATCGGCTAAGTTCTGCTAAAGAAGCTGTTTCCTGGATATATTTTTCCGTATGATCATTGGGGATTAGTTTTGGTGCGAGCAGTATGTTGATTTGCTTCCAGCCCATGTCCACAGTTTTTTGAATAGCAGCAATAAAAGCATTGGCAAATACATTCACTTTCGCATGATCTTTAAATGCAATTAAAACTAAGCATTGTTTCTCATTAGAGAAATCATAAATAAATGTTTCACCATTACCGAGTTTGCACACCCTTTCATATTGTTGTTTGGAAAAATGAACAAGGAATTTTTCCATTTCAGGCCATTTCTTCATTATTGTTACAAAATCTTTATAGGTGAGCTTATTTATTAGCGGTACAAATATTGCGCCATCATTGATATTGTTTTTTAAGTTCATTTTCAGAGTTTCTTTGGGGATTCCGGTTTTTTTGAATAAATCTTGCTTTTTCTCAGTTGCCATATTTATTGTCCTTTAATAGTTTTGTTCAAATAACATTTATTTATTTTTTAGGGCAAAATGGATACATAACTTTTTAAGGTAAATAACAAAAACAATTTTTTGGCTAACAATGAATTTGTTCTCCAATAGATGGATTTTACATAGCATAAGATATATAGGAGTATACAATGAGCAAATTATTTGAAATGTACGGTTTAACAGTTCAACCAGGAGAATACATTTTTAAGGAAGGTGATCCGGCAGATGCCCTTTACATGGTTTACCGGGGCAAAGTACAAATTGATAAACAGTCTGGTTCCAATATTGAAACATTGGATGTGATCCAGGAATCCGAATTTTTTGGTGAAATGGCTGTAATAAATTCTATGCCAAGATCCGCAAATGCCCTGGCTCTGGAAGAATGCCAATTGATTCGCATGGACAAAAAATCTTTTGAAGCCAATATCAAAGACAATCATCATTTCGCGGTAAATGTGATACGTTTTTTGTCAGATCGCTTGCGTACAACTGATGACGTTTTGTCTGCCATGCTCCAAGAAAAAAGGGAAAATAAGTTTCAAATGGAAATGCTGAAATTGGGGTGGCAAATAGGGAAAAAGGAAAAAACAGGTAAATGGCTGCTGGTAGATCAGAAAAAATTGGAAAAGCATTTACGTGTCCGGTTCAATTGGTCTTTAGATCATGTATATTTTATACAAAATGCTTTAGTTGAAAAAAAAGTGTTAGCCATAAAAAAAGATAAATCTGGAGCAACTTACATAACTTGTGCTTTACCAAGAGTGTAGCAATAAGTCCACAGGATTTTCATTCTATGTGTGCACTATCTTGGTTCAAGTATTCTTTGTATGGTAAAATAAACAAAATGAAACATAATATTGCAGTGCTTTTATGGAGAAAAAGGAAGGGTGATTCCAGATTTTCGAGCTTTATGGATCATTTTATATCTTTCTTTGTGCATTTGAAGCAGTTTCAGTATATCCATTACTCTGATCCAATTGTGTTTATCATTGGGGTCTATAGCTGCTACTCGGATAAAATATTTTTTGGCTTGTAGTAATGTGCCGTTTTCAAAATGAAAATTTGCCAAAGCTAATGTGGCAGCTTTGTGTTGCGGATATATGAGAAGCACACGTTCATAAGCCCATTGGGTCAATTCCTTTTTGTCATGAATGCGATAGATGCGTGCTAACAGGAAAAAATTATTCTCATACACTGGATTTCTGTTTATATCCTTCCATAGAAGAGAATAAGCAGTTTGATATTTTTTATTTTTCAATGCTTGTGCAGCTTTTTTTTCATTGGCGATGCTTTGCTTGCCATACAATTTTGTGAAGGTTTCCATATATTTTTTTGCTTTTTCAGGTTTATTCTCAATGTTGTACAATTTGATCAATTCTAACATAGCTGCTGAATGATTCGCTTGAATCTGCAAAATCTGGAGATAAATTCTTTCAGCTTTTCGCAAACTGTATTGTATCGAATAAATCTCGCCTAGTTTCATCAGGACGTCCAATTGATCTTTTTTGAATTTCAAAGATCTTTGAAAATTTATAACCGCGCGAGAATAATTGTGTTCTTTGAAATTAATAAGCCCAAGATATTTATAAACATAAGGAAGGTCTGATCGATACTTAATTACCCGCATTAAATCGAATTTGGCCTCTTTGTACAATCCTGCCTTGTAGTTACTGATTCCTCTTTTATACAGTGTGTACCAAATGGGTTCTTTCGCGTAAATTTTTTGTAGTTTATATCCATTGCCGGAACCTATATGGCACGACAAAAAAAGAATACTTAGCATTATTGTAAAAAAAATTATTATTTTTATAATCGAAAAAAATTTTATAAAAGAAATAAAAAAGTCATTCCAATGAATTTTTAATTGCATTTCTACCTTGCTTTAATATTTTGCCCTTGTATATTATATTTATCAGGATAGATTTAAGTTTTATTCTGATTCTTACGATCTTTCTAACTACTCATAATTAAATCGGTATTTATTGTTATTTGCTTAGTCATAACTGTCTTAAGATGTGAATTTTTTTTTCGTTATGTGGGTATATTTTCGCATATTTCGTAATAATTGCGAATGAGTGCGTTATTTGCAAGCTGAAAAAAAAATAAAAAATTTGGGTTTATTTTATTTTTTTTAGTTGACGAGAGATTTGGTTTATAATGTTTAGTCTTTCCTG
>CAZCVM010000231.1:0-4894 GCA_964501965.1 uncultured Leptospiraceae bacterium
GGCTTCAGCGACCGGCGCGGCGCTGTCGAGCGCGTTGAAAAGGCCGGTGGCCGACCCCGGGCGGTCAAGACCGGCCTGGACCGGATCGGCCGCGCCGAGCGGGGCGTCGACGGCCAGGTCGAGGGCATCGGTTCCGTAGACCGCGAACCACAGCGCCTGGGCCGCGACCCAGGCCAGCAAAGCCACCAGGCCGATCTCCACCGCCCGCGCGGCGAGCGCGGTCAGGGTGATGCTGGGCCGGGACGGACCGGCGGCGTTGGAGGCCTCTGTCATGGTCTGTGTTCAATCATGTCCGGGTTGCAAAGGAAAGCGCCCTCAGAGCGCTGTGATGACCCGGCGCTTAACGCTCTGGAATGCGCAAGCGGGGCGGCCTCCCGTTGAAGAGCCCGCCCCGCCGCAATGCGTTGGTCGTGCAATACCCGGGCTAGAACCGTGCACTTAGGCTAACTGAGACTGATCGACCACGAGCATATGTGTCGAACTGGGTCTCGCCAATCGTCGGGTTCTGCTGAAACTCGATGTGGTCCTCATCCAGCAGGTTCCGACCCTTGATCGATAGAGACAGGCCGTCCCAGATGTAGTTCAGATTGCGCCGGTACGTCGCGTCCAAGATCACCCCAGGTCGTTCGATCACATCCGGCAGCTCGGCGCCGGGTTGTTGAAGGCCGCGCTGAAGCACGCGTTCATCGACCCAGTTCACAAGGAGCGTGAATTCATCCTGATCGGTATTCCAACCGATCTGGCCGTTCACGATATGCTCTGGAGTACCCTGAAGCACGGAACCATCCAGATTGTAGGTCGAGGCAGGCACCAGAGAGAGGCTAATCGGGTCGAAAATCATGTCGTTCTGATCAGCGCTGACCTCGGAGTCGGTGAAAGTGTAGTTGACACCAAAACGCCAGCTGCGATCAGAGAACCAGAAAATGTTCCCGGGCAGGTCGAACTGGTGACGGTACTCCAGTTCCAGGCCCTGAACGACGGCCTCCGGCGAGTTGATGAACGTGCTCTCGAAAACGAAGGTTGAGGTCGAGAACTGTACTTCCTCAATTGGGTTCGTCAGCTGCTTGTAAAACAGCGCTCCGGTAATGAATTGGTCGCGGCCCAGGTAGTATTCGAGACGTGCGTCGTAGTTTTTCAGTTCTGTGTCCTGAAGTCCGCTATTGCCGCGGAATATTCGACCACTCTCGGGATCAAAGTAGCTTGACCGCGCCAGTTCACGGAACTGCGGACGCGCGATCGTCTCTGAGTAACCAAGGCGAAGCTGAAGATTGTCGGCGAAAGTCCAGGTCGCGGTGATCGCCGGCAGCGTGTACTCGTTTTCCAGATTGGATGTTCCGGCGCCAAGGTTGCCGAACCGGTCAAAGGTCTGGACAGACTGGGTCGCCTCCTCCCGCCTGACGCCTACAGACGCCCGGATGAAGTCTGTGAACTCGATATCGGCCTGGACATACAAAGCATCAACGTCGAGCTCGCCCGAGTAGGAGTCGTTCGTTGTGACAATCTCTTGGAGAATGAACCTGTTCGGGCCGATATTGTTGGGTGAGAACAGGAAATCAGGGCGGGCAAACCGGACGTCGTCTGGAAGGGAATTACCCCCTGCGAAGCGGAAGCTGTAGAGGTTGAACTCTCGATCTGATCTGGATTGGTCACCACCGACCGAGAGCACTACGTCGCGGCCCATCAGCTCGAAATTATACGAAGCGTCGAGACCAAAGCTGGCGACTTCGTCGGTCAGATATGAGAAGCGAATATCATAGCTGTTCGCGACGAGATAGAAGGGGTCGCCGGAGGACGCATCGATGAACCGCCGGAGCGTACGTTCATAAGGCGCGTCGCGCGTTGATTCAGACAATGCACCCCGCCAGCTCAACTCAAGGTCGCCAAACCCATGTTCGCCCGAAAGCTGGAACATGGTAAGATCGCGTTCGAACCAGCCGGTATTTTCGTCAAAAATCTCACCCGTGGACCCCTGTGCATTGAAGTCCGTACCCGTCGTGATCTGCGACTGCTTTGTGGTGTCATGGCTATAAAACACCAGACCCTGGACGTCATGCTCGCCAAAGCCGACCGAAATGGCGGCCAAGGCGTTGGTCGAAGCATTGAACTCAGTGATGCGGGCGACTTGGTCGTTGCCGATGATATCCCCGAGTACTCGCTGACGGCGCGCCTCACGATTACGCCAGCTGCCGTCATATCCAGCGGTGCCGATAAGTCCGACCTCGAAGTCGCCCAGGCTGAAGCTGCGTCCAGCTTCGAGGCTGTACGAGCCGCCGGGCGACAACTCGGAATCTTGGATAACCGTAATCGGAGAGTTTGTAAGACTTTCGCCAACACCTTCGATGAAGTCATCAGACTGACCATTAAACGTGTCGCCGCGTGCGATCAGGCCTTCCAGAGTGCTAGGCATACTCCGCAGGCCATCGTCATAGCCGGTCCAGTCCTGATCTGCCCCGGCATGAACAAGCCCGTCCTCAAGAGTGGCTTCGCTATTGTAGGAGATCCCAGCCTCAATTGCGAAGAAAGGTTCGTCAGGGCGGCGAAGAGTCGTCATGTTTATCAGACCGCCGCCAAACTCGCCGGGCAGGTTCGCGGAATAGGTCTTCTGCACCTCGATTCCGCCAAGCAAATCCGCAGGTATGAGGTCAAGCGGCACTGTACGGCGCAGCGGCTCCGGACTGGGTAGGGTCGAGCCGTTCAGCTGGGCGGCTGAGTACCTGTCGCCCAAGCCGCGGACATAGGCGAAACGCCCGTCCACAATGCTAAGGCCGCTGACTCGCGCGAGGGCGCCAGCCGCATCGGAGTCGCCGACCCGCTCAAGGTCCTCGGCCGAAAGGAAGCTCGCGACTTGGGCCGTGCGGCGCTGAGGCTCCGGCACATACTGGTAGCGAACCACGATTACATCGTCAGACTGCGCGGCGGACGCCGCAGTATCCTCATCGGGCGCCTGGAACGCGTGAGCTGCGGACGGAGCGATCAAGACGCTCGACGCCAGCAGGGCTGCACGCATGAGAGAGAGATTTGTCATCTTCGGAACCTTTTTCCGTGTCCAGTCCTGGCATTTATGCGGTAGCCGCCGGCGCTGGCGCGCCGACGGCTGTTGCACTATGCGGTTAGCAGGGGTCAGACGCCTCGAGACCGCAGGACCAGTCCGCCCACCAGCGATCAGCGGTGTTTTCAACCGCTCCGATGTATGTGACCGGCTCGAACCACGGATCGAGCGTGGTAACGTCGAACACCGGGCGACCATTCTCGGTTGCCCCATTCACGAAAGTCGACGTGAGCGTGTTCGCGAGATTAGAGGCGTTGTTCGAACCTTGGTCCACCGCCCCCTGGGCGGCGGCGGCATCTGAGTTCGCGGTGGCAAGGCCGCCGGCGCAGTCAAAAAGAACTGAGTCGAAACTCGGGTCAGCGCCTACGCCCTGATACCCCGCGACGCCGTCACCAGCGTCAGGCTGGTACCGGAAGCACTCCTGGCCGTAGTCGACAACGCCATTGACATAGCGGCCGACGGTGCTCGTGTTCAGACGGAAGGCGTTCGAGCGGTTTCCGACAAAGGTGAAGTTCGCAATCGTCGCATTCGAAAGCGGAGTGACGCCATTGCCGGCGCTGGAGGCCTCGACGATATTGTCGCCACCGTCTTCGCGCTGCACCACAATAACGAACTGGATGTTGCCCTGGTAACCGTTGTCGGTGTCGATGGAGTCATCATCGTTACCGGTCAGAACCAGGTTGCGGACATTCACGTTGCCGCCGAAGAACTCCACCCCGTCGTCAGAGTTGTTGTGCACCTGAATGTTCTCGACAACGGTGTCACGGCCAACACCGCCAAAGGTGATCCCATTCAACTCGTTGCCTTGGGTGTTAATCGCGAAGCCAGCGAATTTCACCTGCGTGAACCGGAGCGCGCCGGAATTGTCATCCGCTTCGCTCCCACCATACACTGCTTCCGGGTTCGTGACCCCCTCAACGATGTTTTCACAGTCGGACGTTCCCGGCGTAGCGGTCCCGCTAGCACAACGATTGATCGGCGCGCGACCCAGGATGACCAGACCGCCCCACTCACCGATTGCATTCTCAGGATCGAATTGATTGTCGCGGAGATCATCACCCGAGGTGAAGACGACCGGGTTGTCTCGGGTGCCGTTCGAGAACAGCTGCGAGCCGCGGTTCACGACCAGATAGTCCTGGCCGCTTTCGCCGAATACGGTCACCCCAGAGTCGATCGTCAGGACAGCCGGATCGCCGTTGGCGGATGAGCCGTCAGCTCCGATATCGATACCCACGTCCACACGACCATCGAGTTCGTAGAGGTTACCGCGGGTCAGTCGCACATCCTCAGTAAGCACGCCCGATAGGCTGCAAATTGTCTGGCCATTGAGCTCATTGCCGGTGTCCGTGGTGCCAGTCGGGCACGTGACCGGCGGGAACAGAGCGAAGGTCCAGCCTGCCGCCCAGTTCGAAGTCTCGGTCTCGCTTGGTCCGAATGCGCCGACATAGTCTGCAGCCTGAAAGAAGCTCCCCAGCGTGGTCGGATCCACTGCGTCCACACCCTGCTCGACAGGTCCGGGGAAGAAACGCGCAGCAAGCGAGCTTTCAGCGATCAAATTGTCCGCATCAGCATTAACTGCATCGGTTGGTACACCCGAGACCGAATTGCTGGTGGCGATGCCGCCCTCGCAATCGAACAGAACCGACTGGAAGCTAGGGTCGGTCGCCGCGCTGTAGGTGCCGTTTCCGTCACCGGCGCTGTCCTGCCAGCGGAAGCATTCCTGGCCATAATCGACTACGCCGTTGACATAACGTCCGATTGTACCGGTATTCAGACGGAAGGCGTTCGAGCGGTTCCCGACAAAGGTGAAGTTGGAAATGGTCGCGTTCGACGAAGGCAGCACTC
>CAZCVM010000232.1:0-4884 GCA_964501965.1 uncultured Leptospiraceae bacterium
ATTATCCTTATGAACCAAAAAAAGATTACTGTGTTGCCTGTCATTGATAAACGAAAGAAAGTCGTCGGCATTGTGCAGTTGCATGATTTACTCAATTATAAGCCCGGTTAGTTTTTGAAACCAGTGTTACTTTTTGAGAATATAAGGCCGGATACTTTGGATCAATTGATTGCATTGTGCCATACTCGGGCCTTCTGCTATCAATCGCAATATTGGTTCTGTGTTGGATGAGCGTATGTGGACCCATGATTTTTGGGCTTCATACCCCAGCCAGAGTCCGTCCCGCTCATCGATTGTTACAGGATTGTCTGTGGATTCGCCGGGTAGATTTTGCATTATTTCTTTTTTTATATCATCAAAGGATATATTGTTATTCAGATCAAAGGTTTCTTTTTGAATATGGTAAGACGGCAAATCTGCTACTAATTGGGATATGGTTTTGCCAGTTTCCGCCATTCGTTCCAGGATATAGGCCATACCAACCAAAGAGTCTCTGCCCAGATGAATCACAGGGTCAATAACGCCGCCGTTTCCTTCTCCGCCAATGAATGCTTTTTTTTCTTTCATCATATCTACAACATTGATTTCTCCCACAGGAGCACGCCAAAAAGGGACACCTGATGTTTCTGCAATGTCCTGGTTGATTCTGCTTGTGGAAAGATTGACGACAACCGGCCCCTTGTTTTTTGTTAGTTTTTGTTGAATTGCTAAGGCGAGAGTAAGCTCTTCACCTATGGGTTGACCCAGTTCATTGATGATTGCCAATCGATCCGCATCAGGGTCTTGACAAAATCCAATATCACAGTTTTGCTCTTTGACTTTTTTTCCAGTAGCACGTATATTGTCGACTGTGGGTTCTGAACCCCTTGGAAAGTCTCCGGTGATTTCAGTGTTGTGTTCCACAACATGGCATCCAAGTTCTTGTAAAAATAATGGTGAGATGCGGCTGCCGGCTCCGCCTACAGAATCAATGAGTACCTTGAATCCGCTTGCTTTGATTCGATCAACCTGGATTTGTTTCATTATGGCATCAATGTGCATTTGGAAAGAAGAGAAATCTTCTTGAATTTGTCCGATTTTCTTATAGGAAGCATAGGAAAAATTTTTTTCATGGAAAATGGAAAAAACTTGGTCTGCCTCCTGTTTGGATAAAAAAGTCCCATCTTGTTTAATAAGTTTCAGTGCGTTCCATTGAATGGGATTGTGAGATGCAGTAACAACGATGCCTGCTTTGGCTTTGGTTTTTTCTACAAAAAGCTGTACTGTCGGAGTGGGTACTAAGCCGATGTCAGTCACCCCAATCCCATTTAGTGCCATGGTACTGGATATGAGCTGTGATATATGCGGTCCGGTATTGCGACTGTCTCTGCCAATGATAATGTGGCCCTTGTTGCCCAAAAATTTTGCGAAGGCTGAGGCAAGATCAACCAATACGGCCGGAGTCAAAGATTCTCCTACAATGCCCCGCACTCCTGAGACACTCATCATTAGTGGGATGCTAGGACTGTTCGATTGTGTGGATGGATTTGTATCTTGTTTGGAGGACATGTGTGTACCTTATGTAGATTTTTCATTTTTGTCGACATGTTTTTGGGTTATATTTTTAGGTCAAGCAGAATCTATCCCAAATAGCAGAATGAAATATCATTTAGTCCTTTGTTTAGTTATTTAAAACATAGTTATTTAAAAAATAAAAAAAAATCACAAATTTTGGGACAAAACGTTACGTCATTAGCTTTTTTTATATTAGATACTAACAAAAATAGTAAAAGGAAGTTGACATGATAAAACAGAATAAACCAAAAAAATACCAAAATCACACAAGTGTGAGTATCAAATTGCAGCATCGGCAAATTTTGGAGAAAAAAGCTCAAAAGCATAATGTATCAGTCAATGATTTAATGATACTTTTGCTTCGTTTTATGAGTGAAAAAGCTTTTGCTTTGAATGTTGGCCAGGTTAGAATCCGTTATCAGATGCCAACGGGAGATATGCAGATTGTCAATTTGTATATTGATCAAAGAGATTATGAGAGGAATTTGGATGCCCGAAGGTATGGAAAGGTTTCTGTTTCCTGGCTTTTGGCTTATGCAATTGATCATTTTTTGGACTTGATTATTAAAAAAATTGACAAAAGTGTGGAAGCGGGAAAAGAAATTTTAAATAACTGCGTTGGTTTGCAGACTTTCCGAGTCAAAAAATTGAAAAAAAGGATTCGATTTGTATCTATTTGGTATCCTAAACAGGAATAAATCAAACATTTTGACAAATACGTCCAACTATTACTCAATTCAAGCTTGACTTATGGGCCACAGTAATATTTTTTTACATATTGTGCGCTTATGAAAAAATTAACAAAAGGATGCAATAAATGAAATTTGAAGATCAAGATATTTTGCTTGTTTCAGGGGTGCGGACACCGTTTGGCAATTTTGGAGGATTATTAAAAGACGTTTCTATCACTGACCTAACGCAATTAGTAATGGTTAAGAGCATAGAACGCGCGAAATTGGAGCCAGAAGATGTTCAGGATGTAGTGACTGGCAATGTTATCCAATCTGCCAATAATGCGGCATATTTTGTCAGACATGCAGCTATAAAGAGCAAAATACCTATAGTCGTGCCTGCCAAAATTACAAATCGGTTATGCGGTTCTGGCATGGAATCTATTGTGGAGATATGCAGAGCTATAAAACTTGGCGAGATAGATTGCGGTTTAGCAGCAGGTGCCGAGCAAATGAGTCAAGCTCCTTATGTGTCGAGAAGTCAGCGTTGGGGTAGTAAAATGGGTCATGGAGAGTTGGAAGATACATTGACTTCTGCTTTGACGGATCAATATACAGGGACCATTATGGGGGTGACAGCAGAAAATCTAGCTGATAAATACAAAATTTCCCGTCAACAACAGGACGAATTTGCAGTACGAAGTCAAGAACTGGCAGCCAAAGCAAGAGATAATGGCCGTTTGGCAAAAGAAATCGAGCCAGTGGTGATTCCTTCTCGAAAAGGCGATGTAACAATGACTCAGGATGAATTTATTAAGGGAGCGGACGTGGCTTCTAAGATCAACGCTTTAAAACCGGTTTTCAAAAAAGATGGTTCCGTTACTGCCGGCAATGCATCCGGTATCAATGACGGCGCAGCCTCTATGATTCTTGTTAATGGAAAAATGGCACGCGAACGCAATCTAACACCTTTAGCTAAAATTGTTAGTTGGGGACATGCCGGTGTTGAGCCAAGTATTATGGGCATCGGTCCAGTATATGCTATGCAAAATGCTCTTCAACGGGCTGGGCTTTCAATAAACCAAATGGATTTAATTGAAGTTAATGAAGCTTTTGCTGCACAGTATTTGTCTGTGGAGAAAGAAATGAACTTAAAGCAAGAAATTGTCAATGTCAATGGCGGTGCTATTGCGATCGGTCACCCACTTGGTGCGTCAGGAACTAGGGTAGCGTTAACATTGGCTATGGAATTGCAAGAGCGTGGTAAAAAATATGGTATTGCTTCTCTTTGCATTGGCGGGGGTCAAGGAATTGCCTTGGTTTTACAAAATGCAAATGCATAATTTTGTAGTGAAGCTTTTAGGTCAGACCCCAACCGTTTTGTTTTAGATACTGAATGATTACACTTTTTTGGTCGCCTTGTATCTCAATACTTTCCTCATGTATGGTGCCTCCGCATGCACAATGCGTTTTCAATTCCTGAGCCAGGGCTTTTTTGTCCATTTTTGTCAGTTTAATATTGCCTAAAATGGTAACCATTTTATTGCCTTTTCGTTTTTCCGTATAAATACGTATTTTTTGTTTTTCTTTAGGTTGCGAGACTGCGGGTTCTTCAGATGTTTGCGGTGTTTTTGCTTCCGGTAAAAAACTCCAGCCTTCTCCATGGTATATTTTTTTCTTTTTTTTCATTTAAGTGCCTACTTTATAGTTATTTAAAATAGTTATTTAAAATAAACCCAATACAAATGATTTTGTTGAAAAATCAAATCAAAAAACTTGGTCAGCCGATTGAATTGTGTCTAAATATCATTGACAAAGCATGAACTTCAAAAAGGGTGGCAATCACTATTGCTATAGGATGATTTTTTATAATATATTTTTTTGTCGTACAAAAAAATATAGTTATTTAAAAAAGTTCATAAAAAGTAAGAGGAGTAGTGCAATATTATGAAAATCCATGAATATCAGGCAAAAGAAATTTTGCGTAGCTATGGTGTAGCAGTTCCGGATGGAAAAGTAACGGAATCTGCCGATGAAGCAGAAAAAATAGCCCAGGAAATGGGTGGGGGAATAGTTGTTGTTAAGGCTCAAATACATGCGGGCGGACGCGGTAAAGGAGGAGGCGTAAAACTAGCCAAAAATCCAGCCGAGGCCAAAGAACATGCCAAAGCCATACTTGGTATGCAATTGGTAACGCATCAAACAGGGCCGGAAGGAAAAAAAGTCCATAAAGTTTATATAGAAAAAGGATCCGATATAGATCGGGAATTGTATCTAGGTATTGTATTGGACAGAGCGATATCCAAACCAGTTATTATGGCTTCCACAGAGGGTGGAATGGAGATCGAAGAAGTTGCGTCCAAAACACCTGAAAAAATTCACAAAGAACCTATTGATCCTTCTATTGGTATCCAGGGGTTTCAAGCACGCAAAATTGCATTTGCCCTGGGATTAACTGGTGATGCTTTCAAAAATGGTGTAAAGTTCATCATGGCATTGTATGATACTTACATGAAAAGCGATGCGTCTTTGGCGGAAATCAATCCATTAGTGGTCACTAAGCAGGGTGAAGTTATTGCTTTGGATGCAAAATTCAATATAGATGACAATGCTTTGTATCGTCACAAAGATATTGAGGCAATGCGTGACATAACTGAAG
>CAZCVM010000233.1:0-4873 GCA_964501965.1 uncultured Leptospiraceae bacterium
GTTACTGTAAAGTCTCACATCGGCCCCGGTGACGAAATGGAGCCAGTCATAACCCTTATGCTGCCTTCAGAGGATTAGAGAGAAAAGAAAGAGAGTGAGGGGGAGGTCAAGGAGGACTCAAGACCTCTCCCTTCTCTTTTTGCCCTGGGGGAGATATGTGTTCACTCTGCAAAAACACATAATCAATCTGAGGTAGATGATAAACCAAAAAAAATATATTAAAATATTTTTTTAACTTTAAATTTTCATAGGCTGTCATTATGAAATCTGCGTTTGCTTTGATCTTAAGTGATAATCAACTGATTGTTATAGTTTTAAAAGTGTAATCTTTACATAAGCTTTATATAATATCAAAATAAAGAACTTATAGTTATTTCGAAAATTATAATGAGTTAACATTTCTCTTGAAATAATTATGACTGAAAAAATTAAAACTCCAAAGCTAGAAAAGATTATGAAGATTGTTGATGCACAGATCAAAAGGGTGGTTTTTAATGATAAATTTTGAAAGAGAGGATAGAGAGTTTTTAGTTACAGATTTCTGGAAAGCAAAATTCAAGAAAGAGATGGAAGAAAATTTAAAAGATAAATCTGATTAATACTATTTGCCTTTGGCTTCTCTTAACAGCAAGCGTTCTTCTTTTCTGTCAGCTTTGATTATATATTTTTCATGTTTTTTCAGCTCTGAAAGTGCTGATTCAATGCTTTCTAGAGTTTTATAGGCAAATTCTAATCTATTCTTTGATTCTGGTGTGTCATGGTTTCTCAACGATTCTACTGCTTGGAAAGAGTACTGCTCAAATTGCCTCAGGTTTTGCAAGATAGTTGATTCATTTTTTTGTAGGAACTCAAAAATTTCATGCTTTTTTCTTTCGAGAAGGTATTCTCTTTCGATCTCTGAGCGTTTGTTTTTGTCAGTTGTCTGTCTGGCTCTTTCTTTAAGCTTTTTCATAGTCTCTTGATCTGCCAGTTTGTGCTTTTCAGTTTGATTTTTCAATGATTGCAAGGCTTTTTCAAAGCTTGATTTCTGGCTTGCCAGACTTTGCAAGGCTTTGGATATGCGATTTTTGTCATGCTCTCTAAGGTCTGGGTGTTCCTTAAGGATGGTGGTGATCTCTCTAAGAATGTCTTTCATGCCTTCCACGCTTTTGATTTCAAGTTTGGTCAGCTTGAGGGTTTTGCTTTGAAGCTCTCTTTCCTCTTCTGAGGTCTTTTCAAACTCTTTTGTGACCTCTGGGTTGTCTGAAGCCCTTTCATCGCTTCTAAGGCCATTTGCGGCCTTTCTAAGCGATTTGCCTTTGCGAAAGATTTTCAGCAGCAGATTTCCTGCAAGATAGAGGAAGGCAGCCAGGAAAATTCCGTTCAGTAGAGGTAGAGATTCTGAGATTGCGTCATATAGGCTTGGAGTCATAAACCAGAAGGTCAGGAACATCACACAGTATGTCAAGGCAAAGGCCAGGTCAGGCCTGAATCCCATTTTAGCCAAGCCGAAAAATACCAAGCCCATGATTATGAGCATGATCCAAATTGCAAGAAAGCCAAAGGATTCAAAGCTAAAGTTATACATATCCATTGATTTGTAGGTTGCAAGACCTAGCATTATGCCAACAATAGTAACCAATGCTTTACCATACCTTTTTTCTGTCAAATGTTTTGGCAGGGCAATTCCAGCAACAGCAATAAACAGTGCTGATAGTAATATTATAGTTATCCAATCACCATAAGGGCCATTAAGTATATCATCAGGCTTCCAAGGCACAAGTTTTCTCAATGATGGCATAAGTTAATTCTAAAACTACAACTATATTAATATTTTGTATATTAGTAGTGCTTTTCGATCGATTCACAAAGTAATAGTGGGAAAAGTATTTAAATACCAAGTCTATTTAAAATAGACATGACAAAAATTAGAGCAAAAATCATCAAGAGCGGTAAAGACAGTAAAGGAAGGGTAAGGAAATTTATCGCAATTCCAGAATTTTACTATGAAGATTTTGAATTTGGTGATGTTGTAGAAATTTCAAAAGTCAAGCAAGAGTCCTGAGGATCAAAATAAAAAGACCTGGGCTTTTAGCCCATGGTCATCCCCTCTGCCTCTTTCAGTAAAGAAAGAGTGGTGTTGCACTCCAATACAACACAGCCGCCGAAGCGACAAAGCCGACAAAGCTTGGTTCATTCTAAGCTTTGTTGATTTAAAAGCATTTCGCTTATTGAGTTGCAAAATTATCAAAATGAAACAAAAAAATGAGTCAAAACAACTAGGGACGTGCAATATACCTAGTCTAAAAACAAAAAGTATTTACAATAAGGAAACTACTACTGACGACCGTCCCCAGTACCAGTTGTTTGTAGACGGTATTTTATCATTTTTAACTAGGGACGAAGCACGTCCCGAGTCTGAAAATTTGACAGATTTGATTAATTTTTTGACATATTTAACAAAAAAATACCCTTCAAAGATGATTTTTGGAATTTACTTTATGGAGTTTGCGGGACTGCATGAATTGAAGAATATTTTTTGTTTGTATAACAGTGGTTGGCTTGATTCTTCAGCAGCAATATTAGAAAGAGATTCTATCATTCGAAGAGTAACTAAGAAATCAAAAAATCATGATTTGATACTTAGATTTTGGAAGCATGAATATCCAAATTCAAGGATTTCAGCTCCACCCAAAATTTATGAGTTATTCCCTGATATTAAAGATTCAATAGTGTATTTTGCTGAAAATTACTGCAAAAAGTTCATTGTAAAGCAAGAACTTAGTAAAATATACCAAAGAAAAACAAGATGGGAAAATTTCAAAAAAATTGTGATTCAACAAGAAAGAGCATTTGGTGAGCATACAGAGAGCCTAGCAAGCTGTGTTAAATGTGAAAAAGAAATTTATGAAGCGATGAAAAGAGGTTCTGATTATCATATATTTGAAGCAGGATACTTCTGTGATAAGTGTGTAAAGTCAGCAACAAACAAAGAGTTGGTAAAATGGATGTCCAAGAAAAATTAAAAATTTACATAGAATACTTTAGAGATCATTTAATTGATGAAGTAACACAAAGAATCACTAGTGGTGAAGATTGCTATTATCTTGATTATATGAAAATGGCACAATTTGTACCAATCCAATTCTCTGAATTTTTGCTTGATGAACCTGAAGAGCATATAAAATACCTTGAGGCTACAGTGCAAACATTGAACATTGAAGGTTGGAAACCTAATTTCAAAGTAAGACTTTACAATTTACCAAGCTCTCAAAAAGTAAAAATTAGGCATTTCAGAAGTAAGGACATTGGAAAGCTTACTTGTGTTGAAGGAATTCTCAAAAGCAAAACTGCTGTAAGACCTTTCACTGTTTCGGCTAAGTTTGAATGTCCGTCTTGTGGTAATGTAATTCCTGTTTTGACAAGAGACCAGAAGTTTACAGAACCTTCAAGATGTGGATGTGGTAGGAAAGGGAAATTTCGTTGCTTAGAACAACATTTTGTAGATTCACAAATTATGACAGTTTCAGAAGATATAAATGATATTGATAGAGATAATATTCCTCAAGACTTGAAAGTTATTTTGCTGGAAGACCTCACTTCTATAACTAATTCCACAAATCTTATTTTATCAAAGCAAATAAGAGTAATTGGCTACCTCAAAGAAGTTCCTTTGTCTTTGAAAAATGGTGCAAAATCAGCTCATATAGATTTTATATTTCATGCTGTATCATTTCAAATGCTTGAAGATCACATTAAAAGAATCGAAATAACTCCAGCAGACATTAAAAAATTTGAAAAAATGAGCAAATCAAAAGCTTTATTGAATGATCTTAGAGGCTCCATATGTCCTGATTTAGAAGGATATGATGAAATTAAAGAAGCTGTTGCATTGTTTCTTGTCAAAAGCATTAAAGTTGAGTCCTCAGATAAAAGCATAACCCCTAGAGATTTTTTTCATATTCTTCTTGTAGGTGATCCTGGAACAGGAAAAACAGTAATTGGTAAAGAAATTTTAAACTTGAGTTGGAACGCAAGAAGAGTTGTTGGAAGAGGAGCTTCAGGAGTTGGCCTTACAGGGTCAGCAGAGAAAGATGAACTTACAGGGGAAAGAAGTGTTTCTGCAGGGGTAGTGCCTTCTTGCAATGAAGGACACGTTGTAATTGATGAAGCAGACAAAATGGATGGTGAAGTTCATTCTCATATGCTAGGTTATATGGAAGATGGAGTAATCCATGTAAACAAAGCTGGCAAAGCTCAAGGAACTCTGAAAGCGAGTGTTAGCACTTTGATGATTGCTAACCCTAAAAGAGGGCGGTTTGATCCTCACACACCTTTGGCAAACCAGATTGAGCTGTCTCAGCCTTTAATCAACAGGTTTGATATGGTTTTTATGATACCAGATGAAATTAATGAAACAAAAGACATTAAAGTCTGCAAAAAAATAGCAAATAAGTACCGTAATATTGACGAGGTAGCTGAAAGAAAAATTGACTTAGAAACTTTAAGGAAGTTTATTTTCTATGCTGGGAAGAAATGTAATCCAGAAATCACTTCAGAAGCAGAATTTGAAATAACATCATACTTTTTGAAGCTAAGAAAAAAATCTGAAGGTGCAGTAAGAATCGCTAAAAGACAATATGAAGGCCTTATCAGGCTCTCCTCATCTTACGCTAAGTTGAGATTAAGCAAAAAAGTTGAATTATGCGATGCAAAAAACGCCATCAAACTGTATAATTATTTTATCAAGGGTTTTGCAACAGATGAACATGGAGAAGTAGACATTGACAAACTAATGATAGGAATATCTTCCTCTGAGAGGGAAACTGTTAAGAAAATTGAATTTATTATCACACAACTTCAAGGACAGTTCAAAAACCGTATCCCTATCGAA
>CAZCVM010000234.1:0-2834 GCA_964501965.1 uncultured Leptospiraceae bacterium
GCAGGGTACATGCGCATTGCCGTTGAACTGGGATGGATTGGCCTCATGCTCTATCTCGGCTTGCTTTTAAGACTGTTTGGATTGGCTTACCAGAGTTTCAGAAAACTGAGGGATCCTGAACTGCGGGTATTGGGACTGGCCATACTGTCCGGTCTTTCCAGCCTCTTTTTAATTGAATATGCGCAGGATATCAACGGCAAGTTACCGATGAACATCCTGCTCTGGATCCTGATGGCCATCATGATTCGCTTACCGGAAATTCAAAAAAACGAAGAAAATGAAATCAATTGAAGTAACCTGCCAGCATTTATTATCCGGTATCGGACGATATGGTCTGGAACTAAGTAACCAATTGCACAGCAACGGAATAGCAGGTACATTTTACAAACCCTTTAAAAAAGGACACCCGGATTCCGCCTGTCATGAGCAGAGCTGGGTAAAACCTGTTCGGTACAAGAGCTTCAGAAATCTACATCCTTATTTGCTGCCGTTATTTATCCGAAATGCAATTGAAACAGACAAAAAAGCAGTATTGCATGCGCATTGGTTTCTGTCCGGACTGGCCATCAGTACGTTCAGGGCAAATCCGAAGGTGGTTACCATGCATGATGTTTCCTTGCTGCATCATAAAGAACAGAATTCATCTTACCTGAGATATTATGAATGGGCGATAAAACGATTCCGTGATCTGGAGATTCCGCTCATTGTAGTCAGTGAAAACGCAAAACGTGATACACTCAACTATGCGTCCTATCCGGAAGAACTGGTTCATGTGGTCTACAATGGAATTAATCATGATCAGTTTTTTCCTGAACATAACGAAGCGCTGAGGCCAACCAACCGGTTTCGCATCGTGTATTCGGGAGGTCTTGGTAAAAGGAAAAATGTTGGGTTGCTGCTCCGGGCAATGATGATCCTGGAAGATCGGGGAGAAGAGGTGGAATTGATCATCTCAGGAGCACATCCCGAACGAACGGCATACCCTGCAATGGCGCGGGACATGGGACTGCAACAGGTGCATTTTACCGGTTTCATCGACGACCACCTGATGGCAGACTTCTACCGGTCGGGACATCTGATGGTTTTTCCGTCAGAGTATGAAGGTTTCGGTCTTGCCCCGCTGGAAAGTATGGCCTGCGGAACCCCCGTATTATCTGCAAAAGGAGGAGCTCTGCAGGAAACATCAGGTGAAGGCGCCATGTATTTTGACTATGAAGCCGAAGACCTCGCCGCAAAGATAAAGCTACTGAAAGAGGACAGCAGCCGGAGGCAACAATTTACTGAGAGAGGACTTAAACAGGCTGCCCAATACACCTGGAAGAAGACGGCTGATCAAACCGCAGCTCTTTATCGAATGATTGCATAATTCATCCCCCCAATTCGGGCTTTGATCGAAAATCAGGCCATCAGTGGTGAATAAGGCCCTATCCTTAGACAGAAATTAAACAAAGATAAAAATGAATATTAACATCATTTCATGCGCGAACAGTCGCTGCGGAATCGGCCGCTACACCCATGAGCTGGGATTGAAACTGTCTCAGTGGGGGGAGCAGGTTACCGTTCTTCGTAAGGACAATCCCCAACCTCCGCTTTTTCAGGTATACCCTCACCGTTCATTCCGCAATCTCCGGCATTATGTGGCTCCCTATTATTTATCCAGAGCCATTAAAGATATGAGGCCGGATGTCTGGCACGCGGATTATGTGGATGCCGCTTCCGCTTTTGCCTATCTGAATACCAAACCACTCAATAACCTTTTTGTGAATGTGCATGATGCCATCCCGTTCATCTTTCCGACTTCCGGTTTTGCATTCCAATTTTACAAGGCTCAGCTGAGATTTACAGCCAAGCATGCACGTAAAATCGTGGTGGTTTCGGAAACTTCCAGAAATGATCTGGTCAAATATGCGGGTATCCGACCTGAACGTATTGAGGTAATCTACAACGGGATAAACCATGATTTTTTCTATGCTGACCCCATCAAAAAGCAAAACAAGGTATTTACCATCCGCTATGTAGGAGGCTTGTCTGGTCCGCATAAAAATGCGGCCATGCTGATTGAAATGGCCCGTATCCTGGAGCAGGAGGGACATGAATTCAGGCTTGAGCTGGGCGGGGGATTCCCTCAGAATACCAGTCTTCCGGCTTTGGTGGACCAGTATGGTTTGCGCAGTGTGCATTTTGCCGGTTTTGTGGCGGATGAGCACCTCAGGTCTTTTCTGGCTGAGGCTGATCTGTTTGTGTATCCATCCAAATATGAAGGATTCGGCTTTCCGCCCCTTGAGGCCATGGCAAGCGGCACGGCTACTTTGTCCAGTAACGCCGGATCACTTGGGGAAGTGCTGGGCGATGGCGCCATAACCTGCCGGCCGGATGCCCGCCTTTTTGCTGAGCATGTGAAAAGCATCATGTTCAAGTCTGGCTTAAAAAGAGAGCTTGAGAACAGGGCTATTGCCCGTGCATCGTCATTTCGCTGGAACCGGTCAGCCGACCAGCATCTGGAAATGTATGACCGTGCTCTTCATAAAAAGCGCTTAATCAAGGTAGCCTGATGAGCAGAAAAGGTATCATAGCAGTTTTTAACAACGGTATTGAGTTCCTGATCGGATCACTCATTCTGGTTTTTGTGACCAAATTATTCAGTATTGAGGAATCCGGTGTCTGGATCGTGTTTATCACCCTTTTATTCATGGGTACCAAGTTCCGCGAGGGACTCATTCAGAGCGGCCTGATGAAATTTTCAGTAGGAGTTGAAGTCGCACAGCGCTATCAGGTGTATTGGATTTCGCTTACCCTTGGCCTCCTGATTGAAGTTCTGCTCAGCATAACTGCCT
>CAZCVM010000234.1:2844-4861 GCA_964501965.1 uncultured Leptospiraceae bacterium
TTTTGCCAGTTTTCTGGTGAATGAGCCCATGCTGCAGGTCCTGCTTCAAAACTATTACCTGCTGGCTATACCGCAGTCTCTTTTTCGGATGATGCAATTTATTCGTCAGGCTGAACTTGAAGTAAAACGGATGGCACAAGCCAATCTGATGCTGTTTCTGTGTATCTCCGCATCACTGGCATTTGTTTACATGAAGGAGCTTTCCTTTGGGTTGATGCCCGGACTGCTTGGTTTTGGTTACGGATTAGCTCTCTTCTATCAGATTCTGGAAATAAGGATCTGGAAATGGAAGTCCAATCTGACCAAAAAGGCATTGCCTCAGGGTTTTCTTAACTACGCCCTGAATGGCTTTCTCCGGGAGCTTTTCGGCACGCTGTCATCCAGAGCCTATATCTTTCTCACAGCTGCATTTATCGGTTACACTGAATCTGCCCTGGTCGGGATCGCCTCTCGTTATGCTAACCTGATTTACCTGCCTAATTCAGCTTATCAGGGCATACTCTATCCCAAGGCATGCGCAATTGTAAATAAGGGTATGCAGAAAAGTATGTTTATGTATTACCGAAGAGCGGTGTCCTGGATGCAGGCTGCCTTTATCCCGTATGTAGCCTTTTTACTTACAGCCGGATCCGCAGGTATCGTGATGCTTCACGGAACAGCTTATGCAGCATCGCTTCCTTTCTTCGCGGTTCTGATCCTTGCCGGTGCCTTTATTTCGCCCTTTGGGCATGCATTTGGAAGTGTTTGTCAGGCTGCAGGCCGTCCTGAGCTGGTAACCCGCCTGGTGATGATCAACAGCCTGATTAATTTGATGCTATCCCTGATACTGATTCTGACGGTGGGAGTCTGGGGAGCAGTTCTGGCCGGAGTATTTACGGATCTGATCGGACTTCTCATCATATCAGCCATACTGAAATCCAATTTTAACACCACCATTTTCGAACCGCGCTCAGCAATTCTGCGCAGGCTGGTCGCTCTCATACAAATCCTGAATCGAATAATAAGAAAAAGGGAGACTGCATTATGAACAAGTCTGCAATCAGTATTGTAATGGCAACCTATAACAGGGCTGACCTCGTAGGCAAACAACTCCAGGCTTTTGAAGCACAGGATATCGATCATGATCTATTTGAGATAATCATTGTTAACGATGGCTCCAAAGACGAAACAGCTAGTGTGCTGAATGAGTGGAAGAAGCGTCTTGATAATCTCAGAGTTGTTCATCAATCCAACAGCGGTCCGGCGGCAGCGCGTAACCGGGGCGTAGAAGAGGCCAAAGGGGAGGTTATTGCGTTCACCGACGATGATTGCATCGTTGACACGGATTGGATTAGGCAGATTCAGCAGGTTTTTAAAAGGGAAGAGGTCAAGGTTGTTCTGGGACATACCTATACCAAAAGAGAATCAAGGACACCCCTAACCCATCAGATTGAAAATAAGCAATGGAATCCGGTGGTACCCACCTGCAATGCAGCTTACCTAAAAGTATTTTTTGAGGAACTGGGTGGTTTTGACACCACTTTCCCGTATCCACACAATGAGGATACCGACCTTGCCTGGCGTGCACTGCAAAGAACGGAGGTTCATTATTGCGATAAGATGAAAGTTTACCACCCGCCGGTACCTGTTCCGTTCATGAAACAGGTGAAAAGAATGCGCATGCTGAAATCAGAGTTTTTTCTCTACCGGAAGAACAAAGATGCATATAAGAAATGGCGGACTTCCAATCCCTGGTTTACCATCTATTACGAAGTGTTTTTAAAGCATCAGTTCCGAAACCTTAAATTCCATCTGGGTTTCTACACTAAGCCAGCACTGGCGGTAAAGGGGCTGGCCTTATCCATGGCCTGGTGGGCCTATCTTGTGCTCCTCTTTCCAGCCTTTTTGAAACAGTCAAAATAGGCGAGGTAAGTAAATGCTGCCCATTGTTTTTCAGGCTTTACCTAAATGGGATGGAAAGTATAATTCAACCGCATTGACGGTCAGTAAAATGCTCTCTGAAGACCGTTTGGTCTTT
>CAZCVM010000235.1:0-4856 GCA_964501965.1 uncultured Leptospiraceae bacterium
ATGATGTTACTCTAAAAGTTTTGTATAGCCGTAGCCACTTGGTCAATGCTACGATCCAGACAGTGATCAAAAATTTACTGGAAGGAGCTGTGCTTGTTATTTTTGTTTTATTGCTTTTATTGGGGTCTTTTCGCGCATCTGTGATTGTCGCATTGGCTATACCTATATCCATGCTCATCGCTTTTGCTGGAATGCACACTTTGGGCATATCCGCCAGTCTGATGAGTCTCGGCGCGATTGATTTTGGATTGCTGGTGGACGCTTCCATTGTCATGATAGAAAACTACCTGCACAAACTGGAAGATCGCGCCGATCAAAGTCTATCGTATACTAATCGAAAAGAATTAATGAAAGAAGCCGGTGCGGAAGTTGCCAAACCAGTGGTGGTCGGACTGATGATCATTATTTCTGTGTACATACCCATTTTATCTCTAGAAGGCATAGAAGGAAAAATGTTTCAACCTATGGCCATTACTGTGGTGATGGCGTTAGCAGCCAGTTTATTTGCTGCGATTTTTCTTCTGCCGGTTTTGGCGGTGATGCTCATCCAGCCCAAATCAATGAAGCATAAAGAAGCCTTTCTGTTCCATTGGCTAAAAAAAATGTATCAACCAATCCTAATGATAAGTTTTCGTTTCAAAAAAATATTTATTTTGATGAATGTGCTTTTGTTTGCCGTTGCGATATTTTTGTTTACCCGCCTGGGATCAAATTTCATCCCGCAGCTAGATGAAGGCGATCTGGTGATTGGCCTGGTACGCAATACGGACATTTCATTGAACGAATCCATTGTCCAGCAAAAAAAAGCCGAGCTGATTATCAAAAAATACAAAGAAGTAGATCAAGTATTTTCTCGAATGGGTACACCCGAATCAGCGACTGACCCCATGGGTATCAACTTTGCCGATACATTTGTCATTTTGCACAAAGACAAAGGAAAATGGCCGCTGGTCAATGGCAAAAAGCGAACAAAAAATGAGCTCTACCAGGCAATAGCAAAGCAAATAAAAAAAGAGTTGCCGGAAAATGATATTTCAGATACGCAACCCATTGAAATGCGCTTTAATGAAATATTGGAAGGCAGTCGCGCGGATGTTACTCTCAGGATTTTTGGAACTGATCTGAAAAAGCTAATGCAATACGCTTCTGTGGCTGAAAAATCACTCAGCATTATTCAAGGAGTCTCCGCAGTAGAACAAGACCCATTGACCGCGCTCAAGACCAGTCCGGTACTAAATATTTCAATGGATTACAATAAACTTTTGTACTATGGCATTGAATTGCAAAAAGCAAACCGTACTCTTGAAATCGCCATGGGCGGTTACTCCATTGGCATTTTCAATGATAATGAACTACGTTTTCCTATTGTCATACATTTGGATGAAAGGCTTCGCGATAAACCCGAGCAAATCCGACAGATTCCCATCGATTTGCCGGAAGGCGGAAGTATACCCCTTTCGCAAATGGCCAAGATCGAAGAAACTATGGATGTAACAACCATAGCCCGATCTTTCAGCCAACGGTATGCCGCAGTATCCATCTATCTTGAAAATCGTGATATGCAAAGTTTCGTGAATGAAGCCAAGGAAAAAATCAATCAGTCATTAAAACTTTCTAAAGGTTATCATTTGGAATGGGGCGGTCAATTCAAGAACATGGAAAAAGCTTACCAACGGCTTATTATTTTAGTCCCTGCAATATTGCTGGTGATATTTCTGCTACTCTACCGCACATTCAATGATTGGCGTGAAACGATACTTATATATATATCGATTCCGTTCGCATTGAGCGGAGGTATTTTTTCTTTGTACTTGCGCGATATACACTTTAGCATTTCTGCTGCGGTCGGCTTTATCGCTTTATCAGGAATTGCCATTCTCAATAGCATGGTACTGATTGTAAAATTCAACCAACTGAAAGAAAAAATATCCTCATTCAAGAATACCCAAGAAATGGTTCTTTTCGGTGCATTGTCCCGCTTGCGTCCGGTCTTAATGACCGCACTGGTAGCAAGCCTTGGTTTTTTACCTATGGCCTACAATCAAGGCGCCGGATCCGAAGTACAGCGACCTCTGGCCACTGTGGTGATCGGCGGATTGATTACTTCCACCATGCTCACCCTAATAATGTTACCCGTGTTGTTCTTATGGTTGGAAAAAAATCGTTCTGACAAATAGAATGGAAACCTTTTTTTTCTTGACCTATATCATAAGCAATGAACATTTGAATTATTGAAAATTTTTTCCTGGTGAGCACCTTGGAGGACCAATGAAAAAAACACTGACAAAAATAATAATCATCTGTTTGGCTATCATTTTCGTAGAAACTGTTTTGACCCAAAATTACCTTTGACCGAAAATTATCTAGGCGACATCTAGACATATCAGACAAATATCATCGTCAAAATTTTCCTTGCCATGAAAGTTTTTCAATTTTTCAAAGGTCATAGAAATAAAATCTTCACATGTCTGACTTTTCAGGCTTAGCAAAAGATCATTCTTTAAGATATCCTCAAAATAGCAATTTGTATCATGTTTATGGAAGGCTTCGGTTAGTCCATCCGTATAAAAAACGAGTCTGGACTTTTCAGGCAGAATCCTGGAATAGTTTTTGTAGGTTTTGTTGTTCTCGCTCATTTCAATATTGTTTAAAATAGCCAGAGGCATACTGCCGCCGTACAACTCAGAGACACTTTCATTTTCAATCAAAAACGGATAATTGTGTCCGGCGTTGGCGTACATGATCTCTCTTTTTGTCGGATCATAAATACAATAAAAAGCTGTTACAAAATTTCCAGCTGTCTGATTTACAAGAATGTCATTCAGATAGCTAAGCAACTTGGCAGGGTCTTTGCGTGCGTCTTCTGATTGATAAATACTGGTCTTTATCATAGAGGTAATAAATGCCGCAGGCACGCCATGGCCTGAAACATCACTAATAAAAATACTTATAGTTTTATCAACCTGAGTTACAAAAATATCAAAAAAATCTCCGCCCACTTCATCCATAGGCTTATAAAAAAATGACAGGCTTTTGTTGAAGCTCTTCGCGGGAATCATCTGGTTTTGTATTTTTTGGGCGAGAGAAAGCTCTAACAATATTTTTGATTGATAATCTTGCAGGATTTTTTTTTCTTTCCATATTTCATCATGCTGTCTGCGTATTTCATTGGTTTGTATTTCCAATAATCCGTATTGTCTTTCCAGTTTTTTTTCATTTGCATTGTTCTCTTTTTTGAAATAACCGATTATTAATAACAAAAGAAGATACCCAGCAGTAAAATTGAGAATAATATCTTGACCAGCATAAATATTGTAAGTTTTGGTAATAATGCTATAATGAAAAATAAGCCAGGTTGATACAATAAAAACTAAATAATTGAGGATTATCAAAGTCAAATAGTATTTCTTCTTATCAAAAAGTACCAGAGGAAAAATACCAGGGATAAAAAAAATATAATATATCAATATATTTAAGATAAAATAATAAGAAGCAGAGACAACAATGGCTAATACGCTTAAAGATATCGCTGCTGCATTATATTTTTTTCGATAATTTAAAAATATTGCGATAAAAGAAATGATTCCAAAATAAAAATCAATATGCATCACAAAACTATCAATATTGGAATTCCATTCTGTGGGCAGCGAAAAAAATATTTCTCTCCACATCGTAAAATCTATGAAAAACGGCGGAGATAAAAATGCGGCCACCATAATGCTTATTAATACTAATATGCTGCCTGAAATAAGAGCTGCACCGTTTACAAGTCGAATTCTTTTTACAGCTTGCTGTGATAACATCTGATCAACACCAATGTTCAAAATTATATTCATCGTTTGTATCATATTTCATTGACTCCAGTATATTATACCCAATAATCTATACTATTTGGCTGATTTGTCAATTACATTGCCTTTTATAGCTAAATTTGCTGCATTAAATTTATTAATGAAATAATCTTCTTGACATAGTTTTTTGAAACAGCTATTTTTTTTAATGAAAAGAAATTAATTTTGCAAAATACAACAAAAAAAGGATACTATGACAAAGAATAAAAAAATATTGAAGCTAACCATTGTTCCCATAAAAAGTTTTTACTTGTTTGCATTTCTCCTTGCTATTCAGACTACCATTTACACAGTGTTGAATATAACGATTATAGGCTGGGAAAATTTTATTGATTTAACCTGGTTTATCTTGCCTCTCGCGCTGTTTTTTTGGTTTATATCTTTGACTTTTTTATGGATAAACAATAAGAAGACTCTGGGGCTTATCCGCGATTTACTGGAAAGCATTGTTCATATTAAGATCACCGGAGTCAAAGTGCAAGAAATCACCAAAAAACTTTACAATCAGGGTGTCCCCATTGATCGTATCCAAAAAGCTATCAACAATTATGCCTGGCATATTTCTCTGCATTTGTTTTTCACAGCGGCAATATTGCCTTTTATTCTTTTGCTGGCCGGATCAATCTATCATTTATTTTTTTCATGGGAACAGGCGTTTTTTATTCTAATGATTGGCCTTCTTTTGAGCCTGGGGTGCGCGTATATCTTGTTTTACAATGTCCAGCCCTGGTTGTATCCAGCCAATAAAGTCCTGGAGCTTCGGCCTTTGTCAATTTTGAACAAATTTTCTATACCGGTACTGACCACATTGACTCTTATGCTGGCCATTCTAAGCACATCTGTGTACCTCATTTTCCAATTTAAAATTCTCGCAGATCAAAATCTAATTATCAAAGAAAAATTGGGACGAGCTAAAAATGAAATCAACAATTTTGTTTCCCAACCTCTCAGGGAAATCCGCAGTTATGCCCGCATGGATTTATTTAAACAGATGAATTTGGATAC
>CAZCVM010000236.1:0-4811 GCA_964501965.1 uncultured Leptospiraceae bacterium
CTCGGATCATAGGGCCGATCGACCTGGAAACTGAGCATAGACCGAATTTGTGTCATTTGAGCTGAATCTGCGGCTATACGAGCGGGCAATCCGTCAAAAACTACTTTTTCAATAAGTATTTGACGTCCCTCATACACAACAATGGAAATCCATACATTTTGGGAATTCTGGTGCAATGTCACATCTTTCGACAATATTTCAAAATCGAGAAATCCATTGCTATGATAAAAAGAAACCAAATCCGCTATAGATTGGTCCCAATCTTCGGCATGATAATTGTCAGCCCAAAATCCGTCATTGATATCCAATACCTCCAATAGTTTATCCGTACTGTATGTTTCCGCGCCGCGAATAAAAATCTTGCCAATTGTTTTGCCTTCCAGAAAATTTTTTTGATTTTTTGAATCTTGTTTCGAGGTTTTGCCAACTTTATTGGAAGAAATATTTTGTGCTGCAATATTTCCATTTTGCGCTAGTATCCACAAAAAATACATAAACAAACCGCAAATATTGCTAAAGTAAAAAAATTTCCGCATTTTCACATTTCACATTTCAAGTAATAAAAAAATAGCTTTACAGATAATACACAGATTCTATGAATAAACCGAGAGCCAAAGTGTTTTAGTATACATTAGAACCAAAGAAAAATATATTTGTTCTTTATCCAGCAACAAATCTTTTAGAAGGGCCTATTTTGCAATAAAATGTCTATAGATAAAACCAGAGATAATATTCGGGCAACAGAGCTCGATGAACAAACTCGTAAAGAACTATTTGGCAAATTTGTAGATGCCGGCGGCGAAGTCATCCGCGATAGAGAAGCCAAACGCAAAGGTTTATCCATTGATCGGGACAAACAAAGAGCCCTGATAAGCCAACAAGAACAAAAACGCAACCAAAGACGCCAAGAATGGGACGAACTGCAACGAAAAAAAGGCTCTCCCAAAAGTGCTTCCCGTTCGAAAATCCAGGGAACTGGCTTTTTGGATCGCATGAAAATCAATATATTTTGCTGGCTCAAAGGAGCATGCAATTTTGGCGGAGAATACATTCAACCCAAATTTGCCGCAAACATCATTGGCGAATTCAAAAACGCTATTTCCGGTCTCAACCTGCTTTACCTGGAATTGTTGCAAGGAAATCCCAAATTCACAGAATCGCTCACCCGGCATTTGGACCAAATCAATCCCATATTCATTGAGCTCCTGGAAAAAGCAGGAGAAATATATGATAAACATGAATTCAATAATATTGAAGAAACGATCAACCGTTACGGCAAAAATCCTATTCCTCTCAAACAAATAGGCCAAGACTTGACACAAATATTTCGACGCATTTTTATTTTGTATTTTCATTCTGGTCAATTGGTGCGTGCCATGGAGTCCGCTCTCCGCAAAATGAATGAACTAGATCCGGATCGAATCAGCATTTACAATAAACGCAAAAAGAAAGCCGGTCAAGATATCCAAATAATCTACATCAAATATTTTCCGGCATTGTACTGGGTATTTTTAAGAAGCAAAAAACGTTTTATTCCTTTGACCAGAGAAGACCTTGCCTCTGCTTTGGAAATTGCTTTGGATATGTTTCCTGGCAAACGAACTGTCACAGAAAATGAAAATCCTGACGAAAAAAATCAGGATCCAGCACAAAATGATAAATCGCCGGAAAATGAAAATAAGGAATCATCCTCAAATAATGAAGAAACAGATGATTCAGCAAAAAATGATCAACAAGAACAACAAGATCAAGAAGACGAAAAAAACAAAAAGATTGCCATAGAAAAACTGCCCAAAGCCCAGCAAATCGGCCTGGAAATCATGCGCAAATTGTCTATAAAACGGCTCATCGACAAATACGGAACCAAAGAAAAACATTCTACGCTCCAGCCAAGAGACAAAGTTTTTTTGTCTTATCTGCTTTTTAGAGAATTCGATGAAGAATACTCTTTTGTACTTACAACGAATAAAATCAAATTTAATTATGATTTTTCAGAAGGAAAAAAAACCGACTACAAAGTGGAGCTCAATGATCTATTCCAAATGTCGCATGACGTTTATGACAATTTTGACAATTATGTCGATTTGACCAAGGAACTGGCAGAACACAAATCCAACAAACCTTCACAAGCCACATATATCCAGCATAGTAAACGCGCCACAGAAATAGAAGGCAAAATCCATGCTGCTGCCCGGACGACTCGCAACACCATAAAAGATATGATGGAAAAAACCGCTGAAAAGCTGGAACCTTTGATCAAAGATTGTAGATCCGAACAAAAATTCATTGGCAATGGCCAGGATAAATTGAAATTTGATATTAATATCGAAGGAAAAAAGAAACTAAACAACCAAACTGTTTGCAATGCACTCCAATATACTTATGTTTACTGCCGCGCTTTTGCTTTTCGTTTATCTGATAACGGCGGCGACCTCTATGGCGGCGTATTGGAACTGGAAAATAAGGACAGTTTTTTCCCGCCGGATCCGGCTTCTTCGCCAAAGCAAAACAACAGCCCGCAAAATGACCAACCGGAAAAAACAAATAGTGAGCTAAATAACGTTACTATTGAAAATAATGACAATAATGATGATAGTATAAATAATCAAAATTCAAATATGGAAAATGATAAAAGCAAGACCGCGCACAAACAAACCGGCACCATAACCGATGATTTGGACAATCTTGGCTTTTAGTATATCATTATCCAGCCATTTTTATTCATATAAAAAATAATAACTTGCCAGCGTATTCATTTCAATTTTTATATGTTAAAAATTATTATTCGGACAAACTGGTACATGGAACAGCAGCCAGATTCAAGCTTATGACCGCACCCGAATTTATGAAATTCCCGCAAAAAATATCCTGAGTATCTGTATTTCGCTCTTTTTACGCTCAACCTGATACTTTACCAATTTTTGCGTACTCAAATAAAATACGATTTGGGTTTAGAACTGTATTATTTAAAAAAAATGGAGTATTTATCACTGGTCGCAATTTTCCCTCTCTTTTTACTATTTTTAAGCAATTTTTTTCAAACAGCAAAAAGTAAAATTATTCGATACACGAATATTATTTTTGGTTTATTTTTCTTGATCATTCTTTTTTCTCCATCACCTCGCTTATGGAATTGGCTCAATTATTATTTCATTCAATTCGCTTTTTTCTCCTATGTTTTTTATGGTTTTTTCATCATCATAAACAAAGCCATAAAAAAAGACACACAGGCACTCATTATTCTAACCGGTAGCATAATAATGCTAGCCACGCTTATCACCGATATCTTGTCGATCAAATATTGGAAAAAATCGCTGACATTATTCCATTGTCTTGGCCGGAACCATCACTAGTTTCCTGTTGTATAGAAATTAATGAAAAAAAATTCTATTCCTCCGGCTGCAAAAAGTCGCTGGCAAACTTCTGCTAAGCACCAGAGAACAGGATACTGTAGCCCGTATTGGCGGCGATGAATTTCTGGTACTCATGGATGACATATTAGCGGACAAAGATGCCATTATTGTTTGCCGTAGAATCCTGACGCGACTATCTGAAGATATCCTCATCCAGGAACGCAATGTACGTATATCGACCAGCATTGGCATCGCGTTTTATCCTGAACATGGAAATGACAAAGACTCTCTCGTCAAAAATGCTGATCTAGCTTTGTACAAAGCAAAAGAAAAAGGGAAAAACCGTTACCAGGTTTTCCATAGCCAATATCGAGAATCTGCCAATCAAAGATTGCTCATAGAAAGTAAACTGAGACAGGCAGTGGAAAACAATGAATTGCAGCTATTTTACCAGCCTTTCTTTGACTTAAAAAGTCAATCCATAACTGGAATGGAAGCACTAGCTAGATGGCAATGCCAGGATTTGGGAAGCATTAGCCCTAGTCAATTTATACCTATAGCTGAAGACTCAGATATAATCATTCATATAGGTAAATGGGCACTGCGTCAGGCTATCATGGGCACTAAACAAATGCATGATCAGGGTTTCGACCACCTGACCATCTCCGTCAATGTTTCGGCCAAACAATTTACCCATATAAGTTTCTTGCCCATTGTTTCTGATATATTGGATGACACAAATTTTCCGGCAGATAAACTATATCTGGAAGTGACAGAAAGCATAATGATGCAGGACATGAAAAAATCCATAAATGTTATGGAAAAATTGCGTGACATGGATATCCGCCTGGCAATTGACGACTTTGGCACAGGTCATTCCTCATTAAATTATCTAAGCAAATTTCCTATATCCAAACTAAAAATTGACCGCAGCTTTGTAGCGGATATACCCTACAAAAGAGACAATACGACAATACCTCGATTGTCAAAGCCACAATATCTCTAGCGCACAACCTTGGCATGAGTGTCATAGCCGAAGGAGTTGAAACATCCCAGCAAATGCATTTTTTAATGGAATCCCAATGCGATGAAATCCAAGGCTATTTAATAAGCCGGCCTGTTCCCAAGCAAGAATTCATAAAAATCCTAACCCAGCGCAAATAAACATACTAGGCTGTTATGATTTTGCTGATATTGGTGATATTTTGATGTCATGTCAGTCTGTGACTTGTTCATGCGGGTCTAAGACCCGCATGAGTTTTCTGGGAAAAATATTTTGTTTTTTTTTGGGGCTACTTTTTTTGGGGCCCGGTAGAAGATTTTTTTGTTGCTAAAAGGTCTTTGACTTCCTTGGTCATACTTCTAAAAGAATTCGCAGAAACAATGTAAAAAATATCTTCCCCATCTTTGCGCACAATCCAATTTTCTTTTTGCTGACGCAAATCTTTGGTTTGCCCG
>CAZCVM010000237.1:0-4791 GCA_964501965.1 uncultured Leptospiraceae bacterium
TCTTCTATGGGCAGTAAAGTAAAATTGTTTTTAACTTTTATATTCAAAACATATTTGTTGTAATAGAAAGTCGCTATCACCGGCAAACGAAATTTTTTGAATTCATTTTTGTAGGCTGAAATATTTTGTTCTGTTAAGTTTTCTTTGAAATATTTCAGGCCTTTCAAATAATCTTGTTCATTGTTGATATCGAGATTTTGCATTTTGAAAACCAGCCGTTTAAAATTGGCTTTCGTGGCATTGATAACGAGTTCTTTTGCCGCTGGATAAGCAATGTCCAATAAATCAACGCGTTGGTATTGCTCCAAAACGCGCTTTAGAACCATTTCCAGCAATTTTTCTCCGTATTCTGTCAAATAGTAAGTTTTTAGAGAAATGATTTTTTGCTTGGGAATGATTTTGATCAATTTGTTGTTGACTTTTTCAAGAGAAATTTCTCTAGCCATAAGAAGCAATCCGTGTATCCAGTATCAGTTCGCGCCAATTTAATAATTGATACCGTGTTTGGCTATAAAAATTTTTCTATTGATTAGTTATTTAAAATATCCCACAGAATCAAAGCTATGGGGATAGTAACAGTGGCTATAAGTGTTTGCATGGTAAGGATAGCGGCCATGGAGCGGGTATTGCCTCCCATTTCCTGGGCCAGAATATACGCAGAAGAAGCAGTAGGCAAAATGGCAAAAATGAAGGCAGTGCCCGCAATAGCCGGTTCTATAGAAAAATACCATGATAATGCGAGTACGGAAGAAGGCAACAGGAGCATTTTCCAAAAAACAGACCAAACAATGATTTTCCCGGCACTGCGGATATCTGTCCATTGCAACCCGGCTCCCACAGTCATAAGTCCCAGTGGTAGTGCTGGCTGACCCAGAATATTTAGCAATTCATCAGCAATTTTGGGCAAAGGCCAGTGGAGGAAATTGAAAAAAATACCTAAAAAAGCTGCCGCAATCAAAGGATTGAACGCGATTTCTTTGATTATTTGTCTGGCCTGGGTAATTTGTTTTGATCCGTGCAAAGCCAAAGTAAATACGCATATAATGTTCACTATAGGAATAAGCAGAGCTATAAGTAAGGCAGCCATTTCCAGACCGGCATTGCCCCACAGTGACAATGCTAAGGCCAGGCCAAGATAAGTATTGAACCGAATGGATCCTTGCACTAGAGAGGAAAAGCCGGGGCCGTCTGTTTGGTATATTTTTTTTGTTAGAAACAGTAAGCTAGCTGTTAGGATAATAGCTAGTCCAATGGTGAGAAAATATTGGCCAAATATGTATAGATCCATTTGGGCTATAGCTAGACGCCGCAATACCAAAGCAGGGAAAAAAATGAAGTAGGTGATTCGCGCTGCTGCGGGCCAAAACAAATTTCCAGGAAATTGTTTTTTTTGGAGCAAATAGCCCAAAAGGATTAGTAAAAATAGCGGCACAATGGTAATGATTGCGTTCATAATTGCTAAAAATATAGTTATTTAAACATAGTTATTTAAAAAAATCAGATAGTAATAAAAAAAAGGCGAGTTGTCAACTCGCCTTTTTTGAAATATGGAAAGGACACCAATTCCTTTACCCGTTTTTGCAGATCATAAATACCTATTTGTCTTCAGGAGTATTGATTCTTCCTTTAATCGGGTTTAGTTTGCCGCCCCAGTCCACATTTATTTGTGCTCCATCAAAGTGTACATCAAATTGATTTGTCAGTACCTTCAATTGATCAAAGAATACAAATGCTGGTTCTGTACTAGTGTGCGGTGTTGCCCGAACAATAAATTTGATAAATTTGAGTCCTTTGTTGCGTGGATAGGAATCAATCTCTTGCGGTATATCCACAGGAACTTCCGCCACCATCGGACGCCAGCCAATGAATCTCAAATTAGCTTTGTATTTTCCGTCTTGGACATCTCTATGTTTGAACAATACCCGATGAGTATTACCTTTCCAATCGCGTAAGTATCCTTCTAAAACATATTTCTTGCCCTGGGAAAGTACCCAAACGGACAGCTTTTTGGCTATGCCTGGGATGGGTATAGCCGGACCTATGCGTTCTTTTGTGACTGGATCCAAAGCATCAGACCCGTCTTTTTTGTCTTTCAGTACTGGTGGAAAAACAGTAATGAAATTGTAGCCTGGGTAACGAAACTGAAACTTGACTCCAAAGACTTGCTTATGCGGAGTATCTCTTAGATCTCCTGGTTTGCCGTCAACATATCTTTGATCTACCCTTGAATTGATTTGATCAGGGTCATACGGAGTGGACACAGCTTTCCAGGGGCCTTCCAAATCCCATGGACCAAACACTCTATCCCCTTTTTTCCATGGACCTTCAAAAGGATCCAAGGTCACAGGTCTCCATTGGTCTTGTGAAACATCATTGCCTATGGCTGTGCTGACTTTGCTTTTGGATTGCAGATTGTCTGCGCCCAAAAACATTAATGTCACGGCCAGCAAAGGTAATAAAAATAATGTTTTTTGTAATTGTATTAAGCGTTTCATAGATTATTTGCCCTCCTTGGCATATTTTTACCATGTATCCAGAATTTCTGAACCATCATATCTATTGTTAGCAGTATCGGTTACAATGCTGAAATTATCCAGATAAAAGTAGAAGGTTCCAGGACTATCAAATCGGTCGCTTTCTACAAAAAACGAAACAAAATGCAGATTTTTGTCCAACAATGCGTATCTGCTGGATTGAGGCAGCCATCCTGGTATGGTTACTTTCATTTTTTTCCAGCCGAAAAAATCCAATCTGCCCATTTTCAATTTGTGTGTTTTGCCTCGGTAATCACGCAATTTTACGTATAAAGTATGGCGAAATTTACGTCCCAATGCCCATACTCTGATTTCTTTGGCCCTGCCCTTGATAATGTATTCATTGGGGGGTGACACTTCCACGCGGTCAAATCCACGGTCTTTGAAATAAGTCTTCACTCCCAGTATGTATTGGGCAGATATTTTCGCCAACTCATCGTCACTTTTGTCAGATTTTTTGGGTGCGGGCCGTTTGTATTCTTTGGCAAATCTTTCTGCTGCTTTTCTGCGTCGTTCAAGGGTTAGTTTGCGGTAATCTTGCAGCATTTTTAATTCTTTGTCAAAGGCATGTTCTTTCGGCTTTTTTTCATCTTTTTGCGCGCCTGGACGTCCTTCCACTTTGCGGACACGTGTTTCCCCTAAAGGACTGGTAGCTTTGGCTCGCCAGTCTTCACAATTTTCAAAATCATTGAGCAATTCAAATTGAATGGCTTCGCCAGAGCGTTTCATTCCAAAATTGGCGCGGATAATGTCCTCTTCGTCAATTTTGGGATTTGCCCCAACAGGTTGATTGTTATTATTGTTGTTGTTTTCGTTCTTTGCCGGTTGGTTGCCCGGATTTACCTGAGCATCCAAAAAATTTGTCTTACCTAACCATAGGGCAGGCAATAACATTGATATTGACACAAATGGCAGCCATTTGCGCCTTTTCAAAGGTTTTAATATCCAGTTCATGGTGTCTCTCCTTATTAACTCCCTTGCAAATATAAACATGATCTCATAGGATTTGCATATCCTTGTCTATTGTTTCGGCATTTAGAAGAAGAAAATTTAGATTCTATAAGAATCGAATTAATTTTGGGTTTATTGAATACTCGATAAACCTTACCTACAATTCTATTAATAGAATTGTGTTATCAAGCAGATTAATTTTTATAATAAAAAATATTGAAAAAAAACAAAAAAAATAAATCATAATAAAAAAATAGAAAAATGAAACAAAAAGCCTGAAAATCTTTTAGAAAGAATACAAAAATGGAAAACAAAAACAATAATCAAATAGATCACAAAAACACGGCAAACAATGATGAGAATACAGAAATCGGGTCAAATGATGATGCCAGTCGAGATGATATAAAAAAACAGCTTTCTTCTATATACAAAGAATCTCATTTGTCTGATATAAAAGATATTTTTTTAGAGCCGGTGCCGTCTATTGAGCCCTTAACAGAAAGTCCGGCATCATTAACAGAAAATCGACCGGAAATAGTTTCTAAAACAGTTTCTGAAAGTCAAAGTGCTCCGGTCGTGGAAGGGGTTTTGGGCACGGAAAAAAAAGAAACAAAAAGCAAGTCCGCGCAAAGTATTTATGACATTATTTTGCGGATATTTTATTTCTATCACAATGAATGGCTAGCTGTTATTCAGGATGGTATTTTTTATGGGATTGTGGACAAAAAAACAATTTTGTCGCGTTTAGCGGAAATATCTGGTAAGCACCAAAGAAAATTGAAAAGGGAAGATGTCATTATTCCATCTATAAAAGACACTCTTTTTGAATTGGGTGATCAGGCGGAGATATTGACTATTGATTTCTCTGGAGAATTGGCTGAGTCCATAAATCGGCCTTTGTTTTTGGCATTAATGGAGCAGGCAAATCAGGTGCAAGAACCGGTTTCTGTGTTAGAAGCAAATGTTTCGGAAATAAGTACGCCTGCAAAAAAAGAAGAAAAAGTGTCAGCTTCGCAAAAGACACAAATTCAGGAAAAAAATGATCAGGGGTTGGATTGGCTTTTATCTCTGATGCTGGATACTTTTCCTTTTGTGATGATGGCTGTGGACAATCGCGGTCGCATATTGTATTTTAATGCTTTGTTTCGTGATTTTTTAAAAAAAATATCATTGAGTTTTGCCAACAATAAAGCGACAAATAAAGCTCAAACAAAAAAAAATACAATGGCCCTTGTAGAAGAAATCGAACAGTATTTGCAAAAAAATATATCCAAATGGCGCACAGATTCAAAAAAAGCAAAAAAAG
>CAZCVM010000238.1:0-4760 GCA_964501965.1 uncultured Leptospiraceae bacterium
AGGTCATTCGCGAAATCCCTTCCCACTTTAATTCCGTCGCCATCTTTGGGCACAACCCCGGACTCAGCGATCTCGTCAGGGTTTTGACAGGTCAACTCATTGAAGACCTCTCAACCCTCGGAACAGTCCAAATAAAAACACCCGAAACTTGGCCAGAGATTGAACCGGAATCCTGTAAACTTGAAACCCTCACCCAACCGAAGCTGCGGACCCATTAGGATCAGGGGAGAACCAACACGCTTTCGGTAACTTCAATTCTCAGAAAACCGTTACCTGTGGAAGTATCGCGATCCAACCGGAAGGCAACCCAAGCATAGTCAGCACCCAACGCTGGAAGCCCGACCGGAATACTTGTCGAAACTACCGGGTCCGTCCACAAAACGAGATCACCCGAGCCTTCGACGGTGTATACTATCCCGTCAGCCTCGTAACTCGCCCCGCTAAAGGTCCCTCCAATCCTCGCCGGAAAGGCTATATAAAGATAATCGGAACCGCTGATCTCCTCTAGCCCAAACCGCAGATCGGGGCGACTCTGAGCATCGTCAGGATTGGAACCGAACGCGAATTCAAGGAGATTGATGACGAAATCAAGATCGGTGTCGGTCGCTCCATCCAAATCGATCCCCGATAGTCCAAAACCGGCGAGATAGAATTCGAGTTCCGAAGCATACACCTCAAATGCAAACTGTTGGGTCGACGTACCGGTTGTTTCCGTGTCCGTGACCTGAATCTCAACTGTCGCTATCCCGGAATCTCCCACCGTTGGAGTTCCCGAAACGGTAGCTGTCCCGTCGTTGTTGTTCACCAAATTGATCCACGCTGGGCTCGAAACGATCGAGAAAACCAGATTGGAAGCGGCCGAACCGGTTGCCGCCGCCAGATAGCCAAAGAGATTCCCCGCCGCCAGATCATCCGTTGGAGAGGACGGCGCGCTACTCGTAAAGGCTGGCGGAGCCACGCCGTTCCCGTTCGTCCCGATTGTGTTCGTCCCGCTAACCTGGTCACCGGAGACCGTCAGAGTTCCGGAATAGGCTTGTTCCATGGAGGGGGTGAATGTGATCACAACGGATTGGGTTCCCCCCGCGACAATCGCCCCGGAAAAGGAGCCAGAAAAATCTCCCGGAACGATCAAACCACTGACGGAAAGCGGAGCATCGCCAATATTTCGGATCGTTAGATTCAGCGATTTCGAACCGTTGGTTGCAACGTCCCCAAAATCGAGTGGTCCTTCCAGTTCGATCACCGGGCCAAGCGAACCCGCGGTCAGGCTGCCGGCCAGAATCGTCGGATCCGTCCCGTTGGACGGATCTACAATCGTCCGAATATCTCCTGCCCCCGCAACCCCTCCAACCGTCGTCGGGTTTACATCGCCAATCACAAAGGAAATCTGGGCACTATCGGCTCCCCCCGCGAGAACTTCACCCAATGCAGTCGCCGCAATTGCGTACAAATTTTCGGTCAACTTGCCGTCGTACAACCGGGTAACTCCGGTATAAGGAGCCTCAACCAAATACACTGACCCGCTGTCTCCAACCGCAACAAAACGGCCGTCAAAGGTGCTAACTACCGCATTCAGCGGCGGAGAATACGCTGCCGGTGAGATGTCCGTCCAGGAGGTGCCGTTTGTCGAAGTCAGGACCGAACCTTCAATTAGGTCATTTTCCCCCACTACAATCCAACGGGCAGCGGTCGAATCGTAGGCAACTCCCTTCAACAGTCCGCCCAACCCTGCCGGCGTTACATTCGTCCAATTCAATCCGTCGTCTACCGACCGCACAATGACTGCGTCAAAACCGTTACCCCCAACCGCGATCCACTCGTTCGCGGTACCGCTGGCGATCGCTTCCAGACCAAAAAGAATGGTTGGTGCGGTAATCGCCGTGAAGTTCGCACCCGAATCGGTCGAGCGGAACAGCGTTCCCGAATCACCCACCGCGATCACGGTCGTCCCCTTCGAAGCAATCGCCCGCATATTTGCTCCAGATTCGACCACCGAGAAGCTAGTGCCTCCATCCGAAGAGGCGATGATGTCACCGCTCCCCGCTACCCCGATCAGGTCACTGGTCGATGTCTCAACCAGCGATTGAAGAGACTCGGTCAAACGCACCGTCTGCGCCATCGAAAACCCACCCGAGAGAATCCAGGAAACGACCACCCATGAAAAAGTTGCAGCAAGTTTTAGCATGGCATCACGGGATCAGGTTCACCTTGTATTGAATAATCGTCGATCCCCCGAAGGAACGGGAAATGACGTTGCCGCGGAAGAGGACCGAATCGCTGTCCAAATTGACTTGGGCCCCCTGATTGGCGAGCACGTTAACAATTGGCTGGATCCCAGAGGCGACGATGATCGAATCACCAAATCCGCCGAAGAAGGTAATCTGTTTAATGTAGCTGGTCTGGCTCTCCAGAATCACGTTTCCGGAGGTTGAGATCAGCTTCGCGATTCGCATAAATCCGGAGGTTAGAAGATCAAGCGTTCCACTGTTGGTCGTAAAGTGCGCCCCTGTCGCATACATGTCCAAGTTGCCGGCCTGAAGCTCGATCGACAAATTGCCGCTTCCGAGATGATCGATCCGGCCGTTCGACCGGAGGTTTCCGGCGGTCATCACGAGTGCAAAAGAACCGCTGCCCGTAACCGTCATGGGTCGACCGTTGACCAGCTCGAGGTTCGAGTCCGTCCGGAGCCGAACGTCACCGTCGAGAATGGAACCCGCAATCGAGAAGGCCCGGAAATCGAAATAATCGGCCTGAGTTGCTCCTCCCACCCCGCTGGCAACTTGCAAATCAAGTTCACCTGTCTCCACGATCACTACCGGGTCGGTTGCCGCCGAACCATCGACGAGACCGGCAGTGTCGATTTCAACATTACCCAATGGTTTCCGGATTGTTGCCTCAATGGTAACGGAGGCACCCGAAATCAGTTCAAAGTTTCCGTCACCCTCGTCAATCAACTCGCCACCGTCAGTCGAAACCAAGGCCTCGCCAAGGGTTCCCTCAACTTCAAGAATCGAGGTCTCCCCGGTACCCGAATTCAGAATAATTCCGTAGCGTCCGAGATTGAGGTCGCTCAACTCACGACCGTTGAAGAAACCGTCAACCTTGGCATCGAAGGTTCCGGTTTCAAAGACGACCGGACGGGCGAGGGTTCCAGCATCACCGAGAACCCTCAGGCGCAGGACGAGGGCCGCAATCTGATCCGCAGCGAGATCGGATACCCGGACCAAATCTCCACCCACCAACAATTCGAGCTCACCCGAAATCAAGAGCTCGGCGATGGATACGTTGGTGCCGACACGTGCACGGAGATCACCCAATCCAAGGGTCTCAATCCGCGTGCCACTCTCCATCGTCAGTCCATTCCGCAGCAGCAGTGTAGATGCCCCACCATTACCCTGCAGGCGGGCTCCATTAACCAGACTAAAGCTATCTGCCCGGACATAGAAGCTGCCCGTAATATCAACGAGGGAACCGTCAAGGGTTAGACCTCCCATGGTCACGACACTCAACTGACCATTGGCCACCGAGACAGGTCCACTGACAAGTAGGTTACCGGACATCTTGGTGATATAGAGGCTGGAAGTTCCCGACAGGTCCGCACCAATCAACTCCGTATCCGGACCAAGGTCGAGATAGACGTTGCCCGTCCCGGAATTCGACACTTCAAGCGTAGCTGCGTTTACCCGGAGGATGCCTTGACCGGTCGCACCTATTCCATTCACCGCCTCAAGTACCAAACCTCCCGGAATATCAGCGATCAGATCGACGAATCCACCAACGTTTTCAATTCTGCCTCCCGACACCAGGGTCACTTCCACCGAGGAGAAGACACCGGCGTTGGCCTGGATGCTACCACTGACGGCCTCTACCCGAACCGTTCCGTTGCCATTTGCGGAAATTGCCAAACCATCGTCGGGATTCGTTCCATCGTTCAGAATCAGGGTCCCGGCGGTGACGAGAAGGTCGACGTCTCCATCACCAGTATTAGTCCGGACATCGCTGAGATTGCTATCGGTTACGGGGGTCACCCCCGCTTCCGATCCAACCCGGTTTACGGTGACCGTGACGTCATCGAGAACAAGTCCATCCGATTCGACGAGGAAGATACCGCCGCCGCCTGCCCGTGCGGCCAGTGTGTTCACGTCAATTGCCAAACGACTACCGTCCGCACCGATCCCGCTCGCCGCGACCATCCTGAGCCTATCCGCAAAGACGTCGGTCGAAACATCGCCATCCGTAATTGAACCTGTATTCGCGATCAGGCTCACATCCGCGTTGGTGCTTATCGTCCCAAGGATCGAGAGATCGGTCTGGCCGAAGACCCGAACATTTCCATCTCCGGCCTCAAGTGAGGCACCCGCGCCGATGAAAACATCCAAGAGGTCAGCAAATGCATCGATCGTCCCATTACCGGCAGTCGCAATCCGCGCCGCATTCAGAATTGCGAGATTGCCGCCCGAGAGCAGCGAGATGTCGCCACTGCCGGACACCACATCGGCGCCGACCTCAAGGGTCTGTCCCGCCCCGGCAACATTCAGGAGGACACGTCCGAAACCATTTGCCGAAACACCGACTCCATCCGAAACAATCGTTCCATCCGTTATTAAGAGATCACCGGCAAGCACGCTTACAACGACCGGCGCATCGCCTCCATCCGATACCACATCAGACAGTGCCGGGTAATTTGCCGGATTGAGCTGCCGATCAGCAAGGACTTCAGAGACTACCACCGTTACATCGCCGATGGTGATGCCATCAGT
>CAZCVM010000239.1:0-1589 GCA_964501965.1 uncultured Leptospiraceae bacterium
ACCGCTACGTGTCATAGGTGAAGCTCATCTTTGACGTTATCAATTTTCTGTTAAAAATATGTTGTAAAATAAAGCAACTATCTTTAAAATTTCAAGCTCAACATCGTGTTTCCTTTGGACTGTACCCACAAAACGGGAGCGACAAAAACAACATATTACAGTTTTATGTGTGCATTCCAGAAAGTACGAAATTATGATCCATTCAGTGTTTTTTTTTGCCAGCCAGTAATAAAAATACTGGACAAGAAAAAAAGCAGGCATAGGATTTGCTGGAGGGGTCATTCAAATAACAGCGATTTTGAGGGACAATCTCATAGAAAAAATGTGGAGATTTGGTTGTATAAGAACAATAACTATACACAGACGTTACCTGCTATGTAAAAAAGACCGCCGGGCAAAACAACAACGACACCTTTTGACAGACTGACTTTCAACATTTGCAGAAAAAACGGGACAACTGAAAATCGAAAAGGGTAAGCAGCAACTAAAAATTAAAATATGGAAGCATCAACTACTATAAAACAAATGTTTGCGAGAAATCGAATATTTGTGCCAACCTACCAAAGAGCATATTCTTGGGACACCGAACTTGAGAAGTCGAATCTACCAAAACAAATAAACGTTTTCCTCTCAGACTTAGAAGACTACAATCGAAGCACAACCAAGTCAAAATATTACTTCGGACACTTCCTTTTTGAAGAACAAGCGGAAAATAAATTTGGAGTTATTGACGGTCAGCAGAGAATGACGACCATCGTTATTTTCCTTTCAACTTTGTTTAAAAGACTAAAAAAATTAAGGAATCTAAACGAAAATGAAGAAGAAGCTTTTGAAGACATCATCAAAAGAAAATCAACTTACCGTTTTGAGACCGTAGATTATGACAAACAGTTTTTCAAAGACTATGTAATTGACCAAATCAAAAAAAATAAAAACGGACTTGAAACTGAATCAGCCAAACGCATTGTAACCGCATTTGACTTCTTTACTTCTCATTTGGCGGATAAAGATGAATCGTATTTGCTAAAAATGTTGGATACAATTCAAAATGCTTCGTGTACCACTCATCCAGTCAAAGATGAATCGGAAGCAATCCAAATGTTCATTTTTCAGAACAATAGGGGGAAAAAGCCTTCTAACTTAGAAATTATCAAAGCACAATTTATGTTCAATGTACATCTTTACGGTGGAGAAGAAAAAGAAGGCTTAATTGAAGAAATTAAAACCCGATTTGAAGGGATTTATAAGTCCATTTCGTCAATAGAATATCGTATTAATGAAGATGATGTTTTAGTTTATACGCTTCGTGTTCATTTCAATTCGCTTTGGGAAACGAATGCGGTTGATAAGATCAACAAATTATTAGCCGAAGAAAACCCAATTCCATTTATTAAGTCCTTTACTCAATCACTTGCAATAAGTTTTGAGCATTTGACGACTTTTTTCGGAAAGGATGAAAGAGAAAATATCGAAATTCACTCGCTAATAACACTTGGCGGCATTGGTATCGCTATGCCATTTATAATTAAGGCTTACAAATTTGGATTGTCAATTAGTCAAATTAATGAACTGTGCAATAACTTGGAATC
>CAZCVM010000239.1:1599-4757 GCA_964501965.1 uncultured Leptospiraceae bacterium
CATAGACTGATTGGAACAAGAGCGGATATTACATCTCGCTTGAATGACGTTTACAAAGATTTTATAAGTGAGAAGCCAAGTATCCAACCTATTGTTGACAGAATAGAATTGATGAAAAATGTATCGTCTGACTCTTGGTGGTGGGCTTATTGGAATAACAAAGAATTGAAACGATCTATTCAAGGTGGTTTAAATCATTCTATAGGAAAATATCTACTATGGAAATATGAAAATCATCTAGAAAGTGATAAAGGTAAAAGTGGTTACACACCAACACGTTTTGACAAAATCATAAGACCTGAATTGGAACATATTGCCCCACAAACAGAAAATCCTGAAACAGGCTACGACACCTATGATGAAGAGTTTAAAAATCAATTCATTAATTGCTTAGGTAACTATTTATTGCTATCAAAATCACATAATTGTTCGGTCGGTAATAAACCATTCAAAGAAAAACGTGACAGCTATACTCATTTAGAACAACAGCGAGAAATACAAAGATTGACAACCGATAATCAAACTTGGACAAGAGATTTAATTCAGGACAGAAAAAACAAGATTATTGAGTTCATAATGAAAAAAATATAAAAAACACAGCAGGTAACAATGTATATAAAAAATAGGCGAAACAGTAATAAATTCAAGGGTTTTGGCACGTATCAAACTTTGTGCTTAACCGAAAGTTTAGTGCTTTCTAATCGCCTACTTTTCATATACTAAACGTTGTGCGAAATAATCCGCAAATAGAGGTATAATAATGAGTATAGAGTTTCCGACAAAAGAAAAAGTCAAAGAATACCTAAACAAATGGGATGACTTGGAAAATTACGTTTTGCAAGAGAGTAGCCTTAGAAAGCTTTTTAATGAAACCTATCCCAAAAATATTGAGATGGATGATGTCTTAATAAAGGTTTGTTCTCTGAATGATTTTTATAGCACAAATATCTTTTCCCCTTTCACTGTGGCAAAACATATTGTAGAATTAAATATCGACGAACGTTTACACAATGAGGACTTAAAGCTTGTGAATGAAATTGCTACTGTAAAGGTGAATGGAAATAGAGAAATCAATTTTTATTCATTCGCAACAAAATATTGTAGTCACCATAAACCAATGATTTATCCGATATTTGATAGTTATGTAGAAAAGCTTCTGATGTATTACAAAAAGGAAAATAAATTCGCGAAATTTACTAAAAAAGATTTAAAAAATTATCCAAGTTACAAAGAAATACTTTTGGCATTCAGAGAATATTACAAACTTAATGAATTTAATTTGAAAGAGATTGACAAGTATTTATGGCAAGCAGGGAAAGATTATTTTTCAAGGACATACTGAGTGCGGCTTACTACGCCTAACAGCGAGTACCCGGATCCGCTATCGCTTCGCCCAAATTGCTCCCTTCGGTCGCAACTTCGGGTACTCGCGGAACGTAACCGCCCTCTGTGTCAATGTGGAATGAGACACTTTTTTTTATAAAGGTAACAAAGGAAAGTTCTCAATAAAGTCGCATGGTTTGTTGATTGAAAATTAATAATTATTAAGAAATGAGTTGAAATGGAAAATTTTGTAGCAATAGATGTTGAAACAGCACAAGGAAAAAGGTGGAGTATTTGTCAAATTGGACTGGCGATAGTTGAGAATGGTGAAATAATAGATTCTATAAAAAAGTTTGTTCAGCCACCTAATAATGCATATTCTGTGAGGAATACAAAAGTACACGGAATAAGTGAATCTGATACCGTGAACAAACCGTTATTTCCAGAAGTATGGCAGAGCATATATCCTATGATTAAGGACAAGAAGTTAGTTGCACATAATTCTAGTTTTGACATTAATTGCTTACAACAATCTCTAGAATATTATGATATGGAAGTCTTAAACTTCGATTGTGCTTGTACATTTAAATTGACAGGAAAAAAGCTAAATGAAGCATGTAGTGATTTGGGAATAACTCTTGATAATCATCATGATGCGGAAAGTGATGCAATTGCATGTGCTAAGATTTTCCTAAAAGCTAATGGGTATAGTGACTTCGAAAGCATTGCATATCGAAGCAATAAGAAAATGAAAGAAAGCAAAGTTTCTCGAAATAGTAATAAAGTAGAGGATAAGGTTGATTTAGAGATTGCTAATAAGAGCTTTTGTTTTACAGGAAAATTAGCTGAATTGAGCAGAAGTCAAGCCGAAAAAGAAGTAAGAGCAAGAGGTGGTCTATCGACTAATTCCATTAGTACTGATCTTGATTATCTTGTTATAGGTTCGATTCCTTCTGTAGGTTGGAAGCATGGTAATTATGGCAGAAAGATTGAAAAAGCTCAAGAATTGATTATAAATAACAGTAAATTAAAGTTAGTGTCAGAAGATGATTATATGATTGCTCTTGAAAATACATTAGAAATTGACAGTGGGGAGATTGATCAAAAATTTGTATTATTTAGATATAAAATTTTACTTAAAAATGGATTGTTTGATAAGGATGAAATAAAAAGCATGCTTGTTCGCATAAGAAAAAAAGAATCTCATGTGACAGCTAAATTTGAAGATCCTTTTGTTCTGCAAAATCTGTATGGATTATTTCAAGATATTGATATAACTGATTCTGTCGTATTTCGATGTAGAATAGTAAAACATTTTCCTTTAGACGTAGAAGTATCTGATTTTGTAGATTATGTGTTAAATGAATTTTATTCTATAAATTTAACTGAAGGTAAATATACATGGTCAGAAAAGAAAGAAGGCTCTGCGACATATGCTAGATTATTTAAAGAGATTCCTGACAATATTAAATTGGAAATGTAAAAATACGAAACGCCAACAATGTGTATAGTGCATGTGGGTTTCAGCGGTTTTCGAGCGTTTGTGGCTCGTAAAAAAAGTGTCTCATTCCACATTGACACAGGGGGGGCTAAAAATAAAACCGAAACCCCAAATTTGCAAAACCACCGCCAATGATAAAGTGAAATTAAGCTGCTGCGCGTCATTTACCAAGCCTGGATTTTTTGGCCTTTTTGAAGCACTTGAGATGGCCACCGAAATCCCAGAAGGCCTTCCGGGATTTGATGCCCTGACGTCACTGATGGTTCGACTATAATCCCCGCTCATGGTTGTAGGTTTTGGGTGTGGGTGGACAAAGAAAAAAAAAGCCAACCAA
>CAZCVM010000240.1:0-4721 GCA_964501965.1 uncultured Leptospiraceae bacterium
GTTCGGCAATGTTCTTTTCTTCGGCCACTATGGGCGGATTGTAATGTATCCGGGCCATTGTCAGATCATCCGTCAAAGAGCCATATTTTTGGATTTGTTCAAAAATATCTGTCAACTTGCCATCGCCTTCTTCCACGCGGCGCAGAAATTGGGTTTCATCTTCATTGATGATACGCATTCCATTTTCATCCAGACCCATGTCCAGATCATCCCGTCCGTCCGAGCCCATTATTAGTACGTCTTTTGGTTTCATGGCAAAGGTTTGCACAATCAGTCCCTGGTGCAGAGTTTCCATGCCGACTTTGCGCAGCAAGAGTTCATTTTCCGCAAATTCGGCTTTTTGGTCACGGTACAGAACTGTCCAGGGGTGTTCCGCATTGATAAAATAGACAAAACCATTATCGTCTTCTACTAAACCCAATACCAGTGAGATCATCATGCTTCCTTCAAAAGAGACAAAAACATTTTGCAATTCGATAAAACTGGTTTTCAACCATTGCTCTGGATAGCGTTCAAAGAATTCTGGCAAAACTTCAGTTCGCGCGAGAATGGATTTGAGTACCACTCCCAGAACCAATGCGCCTCCAGCTCCTTGCACGGATTTGCCCATGGCGTCTGCATTGACAAACATGGTATAATTTTTGCCGCGCAACTTGAGACTATGGGATATACACAAATCTCCGCCGATTTCATGTTTTCGGCCTTTGAACTCAAATTTTTTCTTTTGCTGAACCAAAAAATCGATTTCCACACTTTTGCTGCGCGCAAAATTGACACCTAATGGACGAATCAATAATGTTGTTAGAAAATAGTCGCCGTCTTGCTGCACTTTTAGAGTCCTGACCTCATTCAAGGTTTTTTGCAATTGTTTTGTTCTTTCGACAACTTTTTGTTCCAAATTGCGGTTGAGATCTTCGACTTCGTTGTGCAGCCGGACAAACCGGTTGGCCAGGATCGTGGCCAGACTCAACACAAAAAAGACAAATGCAAATCCCATGACCCTTGGCGTGTTGAGATAGCCTGCTGTGTTGAGAATGTCTGTGATTGCTGCTGCCAATATAATGAATACACCGCCTAGAAAATAATACGCGTCTGCTTCTTTTTTCTTTGCTTGATATCCAAGTATTCCCAGAATGCCGATAAAAAACAATAGCCAGGAAGGCATGGCAATGTTGAAATTGATGAGATCCCAAAGTACAGCGGATGGGGAATAAACGACTATTCCAATCAATCCCACAGTAAATACAGTCAGGCCAAGCATAGCTCGATCATACCATTTGATAAATGTATTTTGGGGCAACTGGAAAAAAGTCCGAAAGAAATAGTACATCAAAGGAACTAATGAAAAAAGAATGATGTATTCAGTTTTTTTTAAGTAAAAAAATTCTATATCCAATTCATATTTGAGTTGATTGCGCATGAATTGATAGATAACAAGCATGAAACTAAATAGCGCGTAGAACAAATTGGCCCATTCTGTACTGCGCCGAATGAACAAGAATAGAAAATAAGAGCCAAAGGCAATGTACAAAGCCAGAAATAACAAACGGACAAAATGCGTGATATAAAAATGGTTCCACATAGTTTTGGCTGGACCAATTTCTGTGATTTTTTTAACAATGCCCAATTCATGCGGAAATGCGGCTTTAGCATGGACTAGAATGGTATTGATCTGGCCAGGCCGAAGCAAATCAGGTGGAATCTCATATATCCGGTTGCGGTCATATCCCTGGATCAAAGGAGAATCCCAATCTCCAAAGGAGCCGATTTTTTTGCCATTGACATAGACTCTGTCACGGTCGCTGATCCAGCCAAGGTGCAAATTGATAGCCTGATTGATTTTTTCCGGCAGAACAATTGTTTTTGCGTACCAGATTTCTTTGGTATTTTCAGGGACATACAAAGGAATGGCATTGGCTGGTACCAGTGCAGGTATCCATGTTTTCATTTCTTTTATTTTGGAAACAGGGTCAACCGCGCTTTTATTTTCTTCTGCCGTGGTCATTATTTGCTGGTGCATTTTTTCAGGCTGAATTTTTTCTTTGGTCAGCCACCATGTGTGCTGTTTTGTCTGATTGTGTTTACTATCCAAAACCCGGATGCTTGTCAGATCGTTGATTTTTTGGGTATAAAAATTATCTTTGTTCTGGGGGGTGTCGGCTGCGGTTTTTACCGGAAAAAGGGACAAACCGGCAAAAGTAAGACTCATTAGGCACAGCAGTGCGGCACCATTTTTTTTGTATTGTGTTTTTAGTTGATTTCTGGAATTTTTTAGGTAATAAGCATTTGGTTCAATATTTATTTTAGTTATTTTAGTTGTTTTGTCTATTTTTAAGTTTTTTCTTATTTTGACCATTTGTATTGTCCATTTTTTTTGATATAGAGTTTTTTATATATTCGGTACTATATACGCTTAGTTTTGTTAAAATTGCATTAAAAAAGATTAATTTTCATTCGATTTTCATGGAATGTGTATTCATTGTTCATTCATCTTGGTTCATTCATAATCATGCATTAATCATCGTTTATTAATCATTTGTTATTTATTATTTTTTGATGGAACGTACCAGAAGCGTTAGTGGATGATACATTTTGTGTCCGGTGTTTTCGGTGATTTGCATTCGGCAGGTTTCGCATTCACTCACCCAGATATCTTCCTGATACTGTGCCAATTTATCAAACAATAGCTGACCCACAGATTGAGCAATATCATAAAATTCTTTTTTTACTCCATAACTGCCGCCGATACCACAGCAATTTTCATCAAACACAATGAGATTGTCTGTCATTTGCTGCAACAAGGATATGGTGTTGGCCATTTCGCCGGAATATTTTACATGGCAGGGTACATGGTATACGATGCGATCATATTTGGCAGGCCATTGCACGGGTATGTTTTGGTGTTCCATGTATTGGATAAATTCATTGAGATAAAGTATTTGACTTTGGTAGTATTCCTTTTGCGCGTTATCCAGCGGGATATGCCGTAGGTAGTCTTTTTTCAATGCCATGGAACAAGTAGAGGACAGAGAAACAATCAAATTTGGATTGGTTTTTGCATTGTCAATAATGGGCCAAATATGTCGAAAATTGTATTGTACTCTTTTTTGGTAAGCTTTGCTGTCTCCAGCACTGGCAATGGGAATGCCGCAGCATTTTTGTTTGAACAATCGTAGTGCAATATTGTGTTTGTCGCAAAATTCGATAAAATCTACCCCAAGTTGCAAATCATTGTAGTTCACATAGCATCCATGGTAAAAGTAAATCGTCAACAATGGATTTTGGGGCGGCTGGTATTTTTTGCTGAAATAGCGGGCAAAAGAATTTTTGCTGTATTGCGGCAATTCGCGTTTTGCTGCGATCCCTAAACCAAATTGCATTATTTTTCTCAACCATGACCATCGTAGCACAATGTTGACCAAACCGGAAAAATAAGTGGCCCAATACCCGACCAAGTCTAAGTAAATAAAAAATAGGCCGCGCATTTTTTTGACAATAGTTTTTTTGTGCTGAAATTTGTCTTGTTCGATAAAATGCGTGATTTTAACATCCGACGGACATATAGATTCGCATCGTTTACAATTGATGCAATATTGGGCTGCATCTTCCACAGCGTAACGTTTTTGAATACGGAACCGTTCACTGTCTGGACCGCAGTACTTGGGCCCGGGAAAATCAGGATAAATGGGAGTGACCGGACAAACTGTATTGCATATTGTGCATTTGATACAATAGTCAAAGCTGATTTGCGGATGAATTTCCGTGCTGTCTATTTTTGCCATATTATCCCTCTAAAATCCTTTGCGCCGCCGTATATGCTGTGGTCAAAGAAACGCCTCCTGCGGAACCTTCTGCTAATGGGTTGAAATGTGCCAGTATCGCGCCAATAACAAAAACATTGTTCAATGTTTTTGTGTTTTTTTGCGCGCGCAAAGCATGATCTGTTTGCGCTCCAAATTGCAAAAATTTTTGATTTTGAAAATCTTTGAAATTGGCAGCAGCCCATGTTTTGATGTCCTGGTCATAGTGTGTGTCCAGATCCAGCACTGGTTCCCAGACTTTGCCGATGGAGTTTTGGGAACTGTCTGGTTGGTCTTGGATTGTTTTCAAGCCATTGGAAAAAAAACTGCCTGTTGCTAAAATGAAATTTTTTGCTTCCATAGGAAATTTTTGTTCTTCTACTTCTATGCTGGTAAGTTCATTGCCTTGCCAATGTCCGGCTAGGACTTTTTTATTTTCATAAAAGACTCCGCCCGCATTGATATATGCCTGTTTGAGAAAATATTGCAATCGTTCTCCGGAAACTGAAGGAGGCGAGGTGGGTATTTCTATGACCGGGCATTTTTTGTGTTCGGATATTTGCTGAAAATAGGGCAGATACAATTGATCCATGGGAAGTATTGCCGGTATCAAGATTAAGTCATATTTGTCCTGGTGCGCACGTATTGTGTCCAAAAATTTTTGCCAGTTTTTATGAAAGCTTAGATGTTTGGATACGTCTTTGGAACGAGAATAAAAATATCGACTGCGCAAATCTATGTCTATTTCTTGAACAGATATTTGGCTAGATTGCCATTGCTGAGCTAGGCCCTGAGCGATGAACTGGGCTGGAAAGTCTTGGAAGTTTTTGATTTTGATGATCGCTATTTTTTGTTTACTTCCACTTTTTTCCCAATTTTTTTTCCAATTTTTTTCCAGCAATGCCATACTTGGTTGAACCA
>CAZCVM010000241.1:0-1045 GCA_964501965.1 uncultured Leptospiraceae bacterium
AACTCGGCCAATGCGGTTATCGAGGTAGCTCAGTCGACTGTCACCATTATGAACGTGGCTGGACGCAATATGAATACTTTAGTTCCGGAAATAGAAAAAAATTCTATGCTCATGCAGCAAATAAGTTTGACAAGCAATCAGCAAAAAGACGGTGCAGACCAAATCAGCAAAGCGGTTCAGCAATTGGATGAAGTGATCCAAAGCAATGCAGCCGCTTCCGAAGAATTGGCTTCCACTGCGCATGAATTGGAAAGTCATTCTTCTTCTTTAGAGGAAACGATTGCCTATTTCCGTGTCGGTGATACATTGAATGCGGACAAGGCTGGAATAAATTTTTCGGCTATTCGGTTCAAACATTTGCAATGGAAATCCAGGTTGCGGGCGTATTTGGATGGAGAACAGGAAATTGATAAAAATGAAGCTGTTTCTGATCATGATTGTCAGCTAGGGCAATGGTATTTTTCTGATGGTTTGGCGCACTTTGCTCATGTGCCCGGAATGAAAGAATTGGAAAAGCCGCATCATCAACTGCATTCACTCGTTAAAGTGATTATGGATCTGAAGGACCAAGGGCAAATGGAGCAGGCCAATCAAAAATTGGCAGAGCTGGCTCCTTTGTCTGACCGTATTGTAGAGCTATTGCATCAAGTTGAAAACTCAATCAAATAAAAATATTAGGTATTTTTATGGTGCTATTGTCGATTGTATTGTTGGTTTTGGTATTGTTGGGGTTTTGGGGCCATTATGGTTTACCGGAAAAACCATTGCCTATGCCGGAAGAGCCGGCCCCCAATAAGATAATGCCGGATGCCGGGTCTTTTGAATACACAGGTCATGGTGAGAACGCGGATATTGGAGTATTGCTGATTCATGGATTTGAAGGCTCTGCTTTTACAATGCGGGATTTGGGAGATTTTTTGAACAAAAAAGGATACCATGTGATTGCTCCGTTATTGCCCGGGCATGGCACTAAAGTCGAAGACTTTATCCAGAGCAGATATTATCATTGGTATGCAAAAGTCGAACAGGTATATTTGCGGCATCG
>CAZCVM010000241.1:1055-4721 GCA_964501965.1 uncultured Leptospiraceae bacterium
TCGGCCCAACTTTCGACATTTTTTTGTCATTGGCCTTTCTATGGGCGGCAATCTGACACTTAAACTGGCAGAGGCTTTTCATGATTTTCACCGGCCTACTGGTATCATTGTAATGTCCGCTCCGGTTTTTTTTAATGGTTTTGTCAATGGGAAAATCATTATTAAGGATTGGCGGCTAATGCTTTCCGGCATTGTCAAAACCTTCATTAAATATATGGAAAAGCCGCGGGAAATTGTCAATATGGAGGCCTTATCGCCATGGCGTGGTTATGTGGACCGTTATACATTGCCTTGTTTACATAGCCTCAAGGTCAATGTTGGACAAGTGCGGGTCAATCTAAAAAAAATTAATGTACCGCTCTTGTCATTGCACGCGCGCAATGATATGACTGTGCATGTGGAAAACCAGGCTTTTATTTTTAATAATGTTCGTTCCCGGGAGAAAATCGCCTATAGTTTTACCTTTGAGGAAGACGCCTCAACCCGTCATCTGTTGACCACACATCATCAAAGTCAAGGCCGAGCTTTTTATTATATAGAACGCTTTATTGAAGACGCGATGAAAGATTTTGCGAAAGTATTGCCGCAGGAAAACGTAAATATTGTGGACAAATTGCGTGCTTGGTGGGAAAAATGACGCAGTTAAAAAATTATGGACTTAATTTTTTTTATATAAATAAAGTAGGAGTGATTAAATGGCACAAACCATAAAAAAGGTTCTCGTAAGTGATAAACTGGCCAAAGAAGGGGTCGAAGTCTTAGAAAAACAAGCAGGAATAGAAGTCACCGTAAAAACCGGTATGACAGAAGATGAATTGTGTGATTTTATCAAGGGTTATCATGCCTTGATTATCCGCAGTGCTACCAAAGTAACGAAAAAAGTGATTGAAGCTGCGGATACATTGCAAGTGGTAGCCAGAGCTGGGGTCGGCGTGGACAATGTTGACATTCTGGAAGCATCAAAAAAAGGCATTGTGGTAATGAATGCGCCGGGAGGAAATACCGTATCCACTGCAGAACACGCTATCGCTATGATTACCAGTTTAGCCCGTCATATTCCACAGGCTAGTCAATCCATGAAAGAAGGCCGTTGGGAAAAAAAACTTTATATGGGTACAGAGCTAACGGGCAAAACAATCGGAGTGATCGGTCTGGGTAGAATCGGTAAAGAAGTAGCAAAACGTGCTTTGGGCTTACAGATGAAAGTTTTGGGTTATGACCCATACATTCCAGGCGATAAATTGACACATTTGGATTTGGATGTGGTGCCAGTGGATCAGATATTGCGCGAATCAGATTTTATCACGATTCATACCCCAATGAATGATCAAACAAGAGATATTATTAACGAAAACAATTTGCATACTTTGCGCAATGGCGTAAAATTGATAAATTGCGCGCGCGGCGGACTTTTCAATGAACAGGCTTTGCTCAAAGGATTGGAGTCCGGCCAGATAAGCGGTGTTGCTTTGGATGTGTTTAGCTCTGAACCGCCCAAAGATATTGCGGTGATTGGTCATCCCAACTGTATTTGTACTCCCCATTTAGGCGCGTCTACAGATGAAGCACAGGTCAGTGTGGCTTTGGAAACAGCCGAAGAAATTGTTGATTTTTTAAAGAACGGAGTAGCACGCAATAGTCTCAATTTTCCAACTATAGATCCCGGGGATATGAAATTTTTGGAGCCCTGGTTTTTTCTAAGTGAGAAAATGGGTTGTGTATTGGCTAGGTTCGGACAAAACCAGTTGCCCAAGTCTGTAGATATGAATTTTTATGGAAATTTTGAGGACCGCAGTTTGGAGCCATTAAAAACAGGTTTTTTGAAAGGTTTTTTAAGTCCCATCATCAATGATACTACCAATTATGTCAATGCGCCGATGTTTGCCAAAGATCATGGACTTAGAGTAAACATTGATCAGGAAGCAGCGGACGCGAGAAGTGATTATACGCATCGCTTGAAAATCGAGACATTGATCAATGGCGAAAAATTGGTATTGGAAGGATCGATTATTAATGGTGTAGGGCATATCATCGCTATCCAGGAGCTGCCCATAGAAATACGTCTGGAGGGAGTGATTCTTTTAGTAGAAAATAAAGACATTCCCAATATGGTAGGAACCATCGGTACTTTTATCGGGGGCAAAAATATCAATATTGCGCGCCTGGAATTGGCTAGACGGGAAAAGGGCAGCACAGCGTACACAGCCATCAGTCTGGATACAGCTTTGAAAACAGAAGATATATCTGAATTGAAAAACAAAGAAGGCATTTTGAATATATACCAATTCAATTTGTCCAATGTTTAGATTTTTTAAAGAATAATAATGTAAGGCAAGAACAATATGACCCCTGAAGATAAAGATGCGATTCGTCGGGAATTGGAAAAAAGAATCAAAGAAAGTTTGACCACAATAGAAGATCTGAAAGGACAGATATCTCCGGTGGAGCCGAGTGTTGCCATAGGCCGGTTGAGCCGTATGGACGCGATACAACAAAAAAGCATGGCCGAAGCCAATCTGCGATCAACGGAAAAGCAAATGACTGATTTTGAAAATGTACTGGTCAATCTGGATAAAGAAGATTTTGGCAAATGTGAAAAATGCCAAAAAGATATTCCCGTTCCCAGGATTTTGGCTATCCCGGAAGCAACAATGTGCATTTCATGCGCGTCAAATGCCGCGCGATGATTTAGGAGCCATTAGGTACTTTTTGATAATAATTTGTCGAGACCTGGTAATCCCAGGTCTCTTTTTTGAGTAAGTCCTTTTTGCCGTTTTCATTTATCCGGTACAATGCTCGCGATGCCAGATTGCCGTATTGATCATAAGTGAATTTGATCCATTGATCGTTTTTGCGATCATTTTTATTATCATTTTTGTTTTTGGGGCCATTTTTATTTTTACTTTGATTGGATCGCTTTTTTTGTCCCATAATAAAACGGCTGCCGGATATAGGTACTTTCCAGGTTTCTGGTTCCTGATGCTGATTGCGCTTAGCCTCAATATTGGTAAAATTGAATTGCCAGACAGCTTGCTGTATGGAACCATCTTTGATAAATTTTTCTATCCATGATTCTATACTCCCGGTTTTTGGATCAAATTTTTGTATAGACATGCGTACCATTTTGCCATTTTCATAGACCCAATCCACCCGGCGCAAGACTCTGGTTTCATTTTTTTCTTCTTTGACTTCAAAACGGAAATTCATGCCCGGAATATAAGTAGTATGAACGATTTGTCCATCTTTACGGTTCCAGCTTTCTACCCGAGTCAGGATTTCCTGACCAGAAATCACCTTTTTCATTGTTTTTTTTGTCAAAAAACTGCCATTGTATTCATATTCAATGATTTCTTTTTCTAGTATTTCTTTGATTTCTTTGGTTGGGTTGGCTAAATTGTTGATATCAGATGGAGTGGCTTCATTGTCAAAATCAAAGGTATTTTGGGTCAATGAATAGGTAACAATTTTTTTGATTTGGTCTTTTCGATTGTAAAAAATATCCGATCGCAATACCAATAGCGGATAACGCCGTTTTTCAATTCGCAATCCATTCAAATTGAATTTCTCTATGCGAATTAATCGTTGCTTATTGTCATAGATGTATTTTTCATCCAATTTGATTCGTGCTTGAGCAGGAAATTGGTATTCAATAATGCGAATAAACCG
>CAZCVM010000242.1:0-4715 GCA_964501965.1 uncultured Leptospiraceae bacterium
GGCGAAGCCGGCACAGGTAAAACAGCCATTGTCGAAGGATTGGCGCAGCGCATTGTGGAGAAAAAAATTCCGGAGCTGTTGTTTCAAAAACGTGTGATAATATTGGATATGGCGAGTATGGTAGCTGGTACTAAATATCGCGGTGAATTTGAAGAACGAATGAAGCGCGTTATGAAAGAAATCCGCAACAATTCTGATGTGATCCTTTTTATTGATGAGCTGCATACAATATTGGGAGCAGGTGCGGCTGAAGGAGCTTTGGATGCAGCCAATATTCTTAAACCTGCTTTGGCCAGAGGCGAGCTGCAATGCATTGGCGCGACAACATTGAATGAATACAAATTGTATGTGGAACGGGACGCGGCTTTGGAGCGGCGTTTTCAGGATGTGATGGTCGAAGAACCCTCTGAAGAGGATACTCTGGCGATTTTGCTTGGCTTGCAACCGAGCTATGAAGCACATCATAAAGTACATTACAAGCCTGAGGCGATCCAGGTAGCAGTAAAATTGGCTTCCCGTTATATTACGGAACGTTTTTTGCCGGATAAAGCAATTGATGTTATTGATGAAGCAGGAAGTCGCGCGCGGCTTAGAAACAGTGCCCGTCCTGAAGAAATAGAATCCATGGAAAATGAAATTGATGATCTTGTGCGGCAAAAAGACGAGCTTGTCAGTCAACAAGAATACGAGCAGGCAGCTACTGTGCGCGATCAAGTCAATAATAAGAAAGCTGAGTTGGAAGAGCGATTGACCAAATGGCGAGAAAAAGCAGCAGAATATAAAATCGAGATCCAAGAAAAAGATATTCGCGAAGTGATTTCTCAATGGATTGGTATACCGCTGACAAAATTGGCAGAGGATGAAACAGAAAAATTGCTCAATATGGAAAGTTCTTTGCATGAAAGGGTCATTGGTCAGCACGAAGCAATCCAAGCTGTGAGCCGCGCGATTCGGCGTTCCAGAGTGGGTATAAAAAGCAAAAAGCGGCCTACCGGAAGTTTTATTTTTCTGGGACCGACCGGAGTAGGCAAAACAGAATTGGCCCGTACTTTGGCGGATTATTTGTTTGGTGACGAAGAGGCTTTGTTTCGACTCGATATGTCAGAGTATATGGAAAAACATACCATTAGCAAATTGATCGGCGCGCCTCCTGGTTATATTGGCTATGATGAAGGCGGCCAATTGACAGAAAAAGTGCGGCGCAGGCCATATAGCGTGGTATTGTTTGATGAGATTGAAAAGGCGCATCATGATATTTTCAATATATTGCTCCAGGTTTTGGAAGAGGGCGAGCTGTCTGATGCTTTGGGACATACCGTGGATTTCAGTGAAACGATCATTATTATGACTTCCAATTTGGGAGCACGGGAATTTATGAAAAATTCTAAGATGGGCTTTTCTGCACAGGCAGAAAATGACCATAGCAAAAATGATCGGATCATGGATGATTTGAAGCGTTATTTCAATCCAGAGTTTTTGAATAGGGTGGATGACGTTGTCTGGTTCCATCCGTTAAATGAAAACCAAATTGGCAGTGTGTTTGATATTATGCTAGCGGATTTGCAGGATCGTTTGAGTGATTTGGATATTCGGCTGACCATGTCCCAAAAAGCAAAAAAATATTTGATTGATAAAGGATTTGACGCCAAATTTGGAGCCAGGCCAATGCGCCGGACTCTGGAAAAAGAAATCGAAGACTCATTGGCTATGCAAATGCTGGAAGGAAAAATTGATCCTCCCGGATTGGTCAGAGTTGGATTGCGCTCGGATCATTTGACATATTCTTTCAAAAAAGCTGCTGTGCGAGTAAATGAAAATCCAGCAGGTGAAGATGCGTCCGCGTCACAGCCTAAAAACAATAATGACAAGAAGCCGGTTAATGATCATTACAGCCATGATCCTGGCAGTCAAAAAGAAAACACGGACGGGGAGGAAATTAAAACTAGTTTAGCAGGTAACTCATAATGCACAATTTTATCGCGAATATTCCTTCATGGGCTGTCATAGGGCCGATTTATATATTGTGGCTTGTAACTCTGACAGTTGTGGTAGAAAGATATTTATTTTTTCGTAGGCGTCGCCTGCCCGCTGATTTTGTGACGGACCTGGATCATGTTTTGAAATCCGGCAATTGGCATGAGGCGGAAAAGAAATGCTTATTGCAAAATAGCCCTGCGGCACAAAGTCTATTGCCAGCGTTTTCTTTTATTAATAACGCGGGAAAAAATAGAACTGGAAAAAACGCCCTATCAAATATCGAAAGTGTAGAATTTGCTGTACAAATGGCCGGAACCGAACAGGTCGCATTGCTGGAAAAAAATCTAGCAATCTTATCTACTGTGGCAACCATTGCTCCCTTATTCGGTCTTTTGGGTACAGTCACTGGTATGCTCAAAAGTTTTTATTTCCTTTCACGGCAATCCACTCAAGTCATTACAGCCCAATTCGCGGCAGGTATTGCCAGCGGCATTACAGAAGCACTTTTGACGACATTTTTGGGTCTGGTCGTCGCTATACCAGCCTATATTTTTTACAATTATTTTGTCCGAAAAATAGACGGTTTTCATCAAGAAATGACACGCAGTTATTATGTACTGCATTCCAAAATCAAAAGCGATGTTGACAACACCGATAGCGAAGCCCAAAAGTGATTTTTCAAAAGTGAATTTTTATGAACGAACCATTTTTCCCGCGCAAATTGAAAATCAAAGTCACAATGGATATGACTCCGCTAGTGGATATTGTATTTTTGTTGATAGCTTTTTTTATGCTGACATCTTCTTTGGGCAAAGATCATATACTGAAAGTGCAACTACCTAAGTCCGAGACAAGCAGCCAGGCGACAGATCAGAATATGGTTATTGCTATTTCCAAAGAAGGCAAAATTTCAGTCAACAGCCAAATCTTAGCGCAAAATGATTTTGAATCCAAATTGAAAGAAATCCTGCAGGAGAAAAAGAAACAGCAAAAAAATCTTAAAGTGATCATACGGGGCGACAAAGAGTCCCATTATGAGAAGATTGTCACCATTATGGACTTGCTGTCCGAGCAAGGCATTCAAAATTTTTCTTTGGCAGTGGATAAAAATTAATTTTTTTTGGGACAATCGATAGTGTAAGTAGCTTTCTTTATAATAGAACTCCATTATTTTTGAATTTGAGGTCTATTATGAACACAAAACAAAAACCCAAAGAATACAAGAATCACACCAGTGTGAGTCTAAAATCAAAGCACAAAGAAATTTTGGAAAAAACAGCCAAAGCGCATAAAATATCTATGAATGAGTTGATGGTTTTGTTGCTGCGCTATGTTAATGAACGATCTTTTGCGATTGCTGGCAAGCAAGCTCGAGTGAGATACCAGAAGCCGGATGGAGATATGGAGATTGTGAATTTGTATTTGGATCAGAGAGATTATGAGAGGAATTTGGATGCGCGGAGGTTTGGTAAGGTTTCTGTTTCCTGGCTTTTGGCTTACGCGATTGATCATTATCTTGATTTCGTTTTGCAAATAATTTATAAGGGTTTTGCTTTGGGGAAGGAAATTTTAAATAACTGCATAGGCTTACAGACTTTTCTGGTCAAAAAATTACCAAAAAGGATCAAAATGGTATCAATTTGGTATCCTCAAAAAGAATAAAACACCCTCAAGCCACCCAAAACACCTTACCATCACTCATTCCAAAGCCTTATCCGCTTTGGAATCACCCGCAATATGTTCGCAATTAATTATTTTCGTTTGTCAATTTTTTTATTTGGTCTCGTATGCGAGCGGCTAGTTCATAATTTTCCAGTTCTACAGCCAGATTCAATTCTTTGCGCAATTTTTGTACTGGATCCAAGTCTTGATCCTGATCTTTTTCAAATAGAGGTTCATCAGATACGTCGTTGGATACATTTTCATCTGACACTGATTTGTCTGGAATTGTCAGAGTGTCCAATGGGTTTTCCTCGGAAATAAAATCATTGTCTTGAAAATCATTGCTTGCCTGGGCATCTTGTTCTTCTGTTTCGCTAAGCACAATACCGGCTTCTTCCAGCACATTTTCTTCAATGAAAATGGGAGCTTTGGCACGCAATGCCAGCGCAATACTGTCTGATGGCCGGGCATCGATCAGAGATACGCCTTGTTCTGTTTTCAAATGAATATTGGCATAAAAAGTATTGTTTTTGAGTTCTGTAATCACAACCCGTATGATATTGGTTTCTAGTGAAGTCAATATGTTGACCAGTAGATCATGCGTTTTGGGACGCGGTGGAGTTTTGTTGCTCAAAATGGAAGTAATACTATCTGTTTCCAGGGCCCCGATAAATATAGGCACCACTCGATCATCATTATCACTGCGCAACAGAATAGCAAAACCAACCTGGGTTAAGGATATGCTGGAAATTTTGACTTCTACCATGAAATGCCTCATTTTTTTTCAAATATTTGAAACCGGCTTGCTTTTTCAAGTAAAAAATATAAAACAATAGCAATAAAATCCGGCAACAATGAACCGTGCTTGACACGCTGTTTCTTAAAAAAAAGATATTCCAAAATATTTGAAAAATCAAATAGCGCAATAAGAGAAATCGTATCAAATATTCAATAATATTTTCTTTTTGCAAAAAACATGAAGCATGAAATGGGAGAAAAAATGGCAGAGAAAAAGAACAAAATGGAAGAAATGTTTTGGGATCAATCTATTCACAAAAAGTTTATGGAAGAACGCA
>CAZCVM010000243.1:0-1441 GCA_964501965.1 uncultured Leptospiraceae bacterium
CTTGCGATTTTGCGCAGGCTTTTGTTCTTGTTATTGATTGCAAAGGGGTCTGGGTCTGTCCCTTATTTATAAGGGACAGACCCAATAAGACCCAGTAAGACCCAGATTATAACCCAAATTCCAATATTCTTAGACCTCAAAAAGCATCCTGACTCATATAGCCATCTTCAGAAATAGCCTGACCTTAAACAGGACTTTTTTATTTAAGCAGTACGAATTTTTCTTGATAAAAAAAATGAAAAATATAATCTTGGAATGAACAGTAAAAAATAAAAACTGGCTGTCTGCTAAGCTGGAAAATGGAGAACAATATGAAAAAATTTGCGATATTATCTTTTTTATTCTTTAGCATTGCAGTTGGACTGGCATGGGCCGCCCAAACTGGGGAAAAAATATTTTATCAATATGGCTGCACTTGTCATCATCCTACAAAAAATTTTACTTTTGGCAATTTAGGGCCGTCTTTGCAAAAGATTCAAACTGCGTACAATGGCAATAGCCAACAATTGCAAAAATATCTCAAAGGCAAATCCAACCCGATCATGGATCCGGCTCGGGCCAATATTATGAAAGAGCCGCTCAACAAAATTAAAAATCTTAGTCCCCAAGAGACACAATTGTTAGCTGATTTTATCATGCAAAGATAAAACAAAAATACTACGAAAGTAACAAATACTATGAAACAATTGTCATTTACCAGTAAAGTTGCCTATAGTATGGGCGGTTTGGCGATGAATTTGACCAATCTGGTCATCTCCCAATGGATTCTCAAAAGGTATGTACCCAGTCCAGAATTGGCTTTGGTGCCTGCATCGATTTTGGCTATAATATTATTGTCTGGTCGTGTCACAGACGCGATCACAGACCCATTAGTGGGTTTTTGGAGTGACCAAATTCGTTCCCGATGGGGACGACGAAAGCCATTTATATTGTTTGGCACGATACCTTTTGCATTGGTTTTTCTATTTCTTTGGCTACCGCCCGATCCAGAAATGAGCACAGTCAACTCGGTCTTTGTTTTTATTTTTGTTCAACTTTATTTCATCCTTTATACAATAGTAGTTACCCCGTATTTGGCTTTGCTTCCGGAAATCACTTCTGACCTAAAAGAACGGGTCAATATATCCACCATGCAAGCATTGTTTGTAATGATTGGAACCATTCTTTTTGCTGTTATGGGAATCGTAAAAAAACATTGGGATTGGTTTGGCGTGGGTGCGACTGTTGCAGCTTTGACTGTGGTATCTTTTTTGCCGACTGTTATTTTTATCCGCGAAAAAGAACAAAAACCGCTTGATCCAACACAAAAAGCCAATATTATTTTATGGATAAAAATGACCTTTCAAAACAAACCATTCAATTTTCTAGTGGCTAGCACTTCCTTTTATTGGTTTGGGCTCAATATTATGCTCATGCTTATCCCTTATTGGGTGGAAAACTA
>CAZCVM010000243.1:1451-4693 GCA_964501965.1 uncultured Leptospiraceae bacterium
TGTGCCTGTGATTATGGTGCCATTTTTATTGACAAATATCGCGTTTTTCTTTGTGTTCAATTGGGCGGCAAAAAAATACGGCAAGTATTCAATGTTTCTAAAAACAACTTTAGGTTCCGCTATTACGGTACCTATACTTACACTGGTTACTTTTTTTCCGCAAGTTGATCAATTGCTTGCCAGCGCGATTGCTATGGGAATCCTAGGAATACCGGCAGCCGGTTTTCTAATGCTGCCGTTTGCAATATTATCCGATGTGGCTGATTATGATGAAAGTATTTCCGGTCAACGACGGGAAGCTATTTTTTTTGGCGTACAGGCCATTTTCCAAAAATCTATGATCGGTGTTTCAATTTTAGCATTTAGCTTGATTGCGCTCATGGGGTCAGACAACAAAGTCTATCTATTTGGATTACAAATGATTCCGCTTGTTGCTGGAGCTGCATTTTTGATTTCTTTCTTGTTATTTTTGAAATATCCAATACGGGAAAAAAATGGCCAGATTATTTTACTAAAATAATCCAGAATAATCCAGCCAATTTTTTTTAAGAATTGCGTGGATGGAACCTGGCATGCATTTTTTTCATCGCCTGTTTGGCCAGATGGGTGTAGATTTGCGTTGTGGATATATCCACATGGCCAAGAAGTTCTTGAACGGAACGCAAATCCGCGCCATTTTCCAATAAATGCGTAGCAAAACTATGACGCAAAGTATGGGGCGTAATGTGTTTGGTAATACGGCTGCGCTCAGTGTATTTCTTCATAAGGCGCCATACGGATTTCCTGTCCAAAGCATTGCTTTTTTTGCTGACAAAAAGAAAATCGCTTTCTCTTTGTTTGATAATTTGTACTCTGCCGTTTTTCAAATAATTTTCCAAAGCACGTGTAGCTCTGCTGCCAAAAGGAACAATGCGTTGTTTATCACCTTTGCCAGTGACTTTGAGCAATTGATTTTCAAAATCTATATCCTTAATTTGCAAAGCAGTGACCTCGGATATCCTCAATCCAGAAGAATACATCAATTCAAATAACGCGTTGTCCCGGCACTCAAACGGATCTGCTTGATCAAATTGATCGAAAAATAATTTTATTTCTTCCGTAGACAAAAAGTCCGGTAAATGTGCTTCCAAATCCGGTGAATCAATGGTATTCATGGGATTGATGTCTGTTTTTTTTTCCATTTCGAGAAACCTATAAAATTGGCGAATAGCAGCCACTGCCCGAGCCACAGTTCGGGTACTATTATTCTTTTTTCTTTCTTCCAAAATAAAATTGGAAATATCTGCCGAAGTTGCTTGAAAAATATTTTTTCCATGCGTCTGCAAATATTTTTCAAATTTTTTTAAGTCATAAGAATATCCATGTATAGAATTTTGAGACAAGCCCCGCTCAATCAAAAGAAATTTGCGAAAATCTTTTAGAATTCGAATATTTACATCCACGAACGCATCACCTTTCATTATGTCACTTTCATTTGCTTTTTCAAATTATCGGGACTAAAAAATATTTGCTTTATTTAAATATAAATTAATCTTTGTTCGAAATAGGATATAAAAGGAAACTAAATCTAAAATAGTCTGTTAATAACAAGGTAATAAAAAAAGAACAAAAAGGAAACAAAAAAATAATATGACGCAAAACAATATTTATGAACTTGAAGTAAAACTTTCGATAGAACCAATAGAACAATCCATACACGCCAAAGAAAAACAATACCCTGAACTAAACAATCCTGAACTGATCCATCAAATAACCCTACCCCAACCAATACAAACTTTGACAAAAGAAATTTCTTTTACAGATTTTCAATACCAACAAGACATATATTGGGACAATCCCTGTATTCGTATCAAAGACCAGGGAGCTGTGTTGCGCAAAAGAATGATCCATTTTTATACCCAAAAAAATAACAGCTCCTGGTCAGAACAAAAAAAACAAAATTTTGTCACTTATAAAGGTCCCAAGCAAAAATCCCAGTACAAATTTCGCGAAGAAATAGAATTTGCAGTATCAGATAAGATTTGGACAATACTTTCCAGATTGGATTTTCAAATCCAGGATTCAGTAGAAAAAGCCCGATGGACAGCTAAAGAAACAGTTTCCTTTGATTCCATGCGCATTCCCGTTTCTCTAACCATTGATATAGTACAAAATCTAGGACTTTTTATGGAAGTGGAAATTGTTCTGGACAATGAGAAGCGCAAATTATTTGATTCAGAAACAATTATTAGCAAAATATTGAATGATTATGGCCTAAATACTTACAAGATAGAACCTTTGTCATACTTAGCATTGATTCAGCAAAGAAAACAGAAATAACATTAATCAAAACTCTTTATGGAAAGTAAACTCAAACATAGATATACGGCCTTTTCTCTGTCAGAAATTGTAACTGCTCCACTGGATGCTTTGCAGGGCCTGGAAAAAAAACAAGCTGATCAGTTTGAAAAAGTATTCGGAATACACAATATCGAAGAACTGGCCAATTGCCGTTTTTTTATTTGGGCCAACCAAATCCTGCAATGGTGCCAATGGAAAGAAATGCCTCAAAACAAAGAAGAAAGCATAAACTTGAGTGACACTTTTCTACAAAATATTAAAGAACCATTTCGCAATTTATCGCCTGAAGAACTACTCGAACGACCCATTACTATATTTATGGATATTGATGAAAGAAAAGCCCAGTTTCTAAAAAACAATTTCCATGTAGATACAGTAGAAGATATGGCCTATATGCTGTATTACAATTGGGCTGTGGAAATTGTTCAGCAAAAACTCATGGCATCCGTTCCCCAGGAAATGAATAGTTTACCTGAAAAAACACTGCCCTCGGTTATGCCAGTGGGAAAAGTATTGTTTGTTATTCTCTTTATTGGAACAATTTCTTATGCTGCGGTATACTTATGGCACAATATCAACCATTTAACAAAATCTGAAATTACTAATACGCAAAACGAACCAAAAGACAATATTGCGGATAAACCCGGCAAACCTGATCAAACAATTATTCCAGATACATCAAAACAAACAAACAGCGAAAATGACAAAACCATTGCAGAGAAAAATTTGGCAAACCAACCTGATCCCAAAATCGAGCAAAAAAAACCGGACAATGCACCACCAAAACCGCAAACCACCCAATACACTGTTTATACAGTTCGGCCAGGTGACACCCTAGCGTCTATTAGCTACCGTTTTTGGCGCAGATACGATCTTTGGCGTCGAATTTTTCAATCCAATCA
>CAZCVM010000244.1:0-1383 GCA_964501965.1 uncultured Leptospiraceae bacterium
ACGGGCACACGCATGGGACGCACGCGGGGCATGACGGGCACGGTCTTGAGGATCACGCGGACCATGCGCATGCCCCGCATCAGGACCATGGCCATGACCATCAATATGACGAACACCAAGCACATCATCACGATCACCATCACGAACAACACAATCAAAACAACGATGCCGAGATCATGGTGATGAAAAATGTACTTCATCAAAATGATCTCCAGGCGCAGCACAATCGAGAACATTTGCAAAAAATAGGCATCAAAAGCTATAACCTAATGAGTTCTCCTGGTTCCGGCAAAACAACTTTATTGGAAAGAACCATCCCCAGCCTTGGGCCGGAAAAAGTCGCTGTTATCGAAGGGGACTTGGAAACCGAAAATGACGCCAATCGCATCCGGCAAAAAGGAGCATTGGCGCATCAGATCACCACAGGCACAGCCTGCCACTTGGATGCTTCCATGGTTCACAATGCTTTGCATCATCTGGATCTTCAAGGCCGATCATATCTTTTCATCGAAAATGTGGGCAATCTTGTCTGTCCAGCGACCTTTGATATTGGCACTCAAGTGAATATTGTGCTATTATCAGCGACCGAAGGAGATGACAAACCAGAAAAATACCCTGTCATTTTTGACCGGGCTGACCTGGTGTTAATCACCAAAGCAGAAGTTGCTCATTTACTGAACTTTGATATTGATAAAGCGCGGCGCAACGTTCAAAAAGTAAATAACCGGGTACCCATTTTTACGCTGGCGATGCAGGGCGAAGACGATTTTTCCCAGTGGCTGGATTACCTGCGGCAATAATTTTCTGGCCGCTTACCATTCAATATCGAGTGGTGCGGCATTGATTGAATGGCGGCGCGGGTCTCAGAGACCCGCGCCGCCCAAAGTTAAAGAACCAACCGAACTACAACAGTCTATTAAAATTTTGTACTTATACTGCCTATAATCCGAAAAGGTGCGCCGGTCGTCCAAGACGACCCACTTGCATAACTTGCGTAGTGAGTATTGGTCACGTTTTTTGCGTCCAAATTGAAAATAATGACCTGACCCTTATGAATCATTTTGTAAAAAATGCCCACATCAAAAAGATGGTAAGCGGGCCGGGTCTCAGAATTATCATCATTTGTATAGGATTCTCCCATAAATATCCACTTGGCTGACGCGCCCAGTCCAATGGCTGAAACATAACTGGCTCCCAGTCTGGTTTTCATCTTTGGAATAGTTGTAATCGACTTGCCTTCGATACTTGTTGTAGCACTCTTGAGTATTTCAGTATCCGTAAAAGTCAATGACCCAATCAATGAAAGACCTTTGACCGGAGTAAAAGTAAAATCTGACTCCACGCCAGTTCGTCTGGTTTTGCCGATATTTTTATAATCGCCAG
>CAZCVM010000244.1:1393-3675 GCA_964501965.1 uncultured Leptospiraceae bacterium
AGAATCGGGATCTTGCTGTACTTCATTATGTGTGTCCAAAAGATAAGCAGATATATTCCATTGCAGCATCTGATGGAAGGTAACAGAAAATCCGGCCTCATATTGATAAATATTGGAAGGCTCCACTGAGACATTGTTGTGCATCGCCTCGGCGGGCGGCATTTTGTAACCATCACTAAAACTGAATCTAAAATCAACAATATCCTTGACCAAAGTTGAAACAAAGCCCACCTTGGGACTGATATGATAATATTTGCTCATATCAAAAGACCTTGAAGTACTGTTCATGTCATCATCTTCTGTGCCGGAAAAAAGATCCGCTCTGATACCAACAACCGGCTTAAAGTATGAAACAATCTTAAATTCACTTTCCGTGAAAATCGCAAAATTTTGAAAGGTTGTATCATAGTCACTAGTTGGCCCAGTTGTGCGAGTCCTGTCCGTTGAATCAAACTGCAAATATTTCGTATCATCCGCATGGTACTCGATCCCGGCCACTGTGGCAAGATCAAAATAGGTATGCAGCTTATTTGTGTAGTTTACAGAAGCACCAGTTCCATATTTATTTATACGGTAATTCCTCTCACTTTGACTAACCGAAGAGGAAAATTCTGCCCAGCGAATCCATTCTGATTGCAACGCATAAGCCCAATAAAGAAGCTTGAAATTTTTATTGAAAGCATAATTGACATCCAACCGCTCCGATGTCTGAGTTCTTTGACCACCATCATTACCAATACCGGGGTCCTGGTTGTAGCGCTGGTCTGAATCTTCCCATTGACTTTTAGATATATAGCCAGGCGCGTCCCATCTTGCGCTGTGAGCTCTCAATGATAAAATGACCTCTAGATTTTGACTGGGCTCATAAGTAAATTTTGTTGACGCGTTTCCATAAAGGTGGGATGAATTTTCGGTGTATCCATCAGTATTGTAAAATTGAATAGCTGTATTGTTCCACAGATTGTCAGACATCCGAAATCCAAAAGCACCCTGGGTATCCATTAAATTGTAAGCACCATACTTCTGAAAAAGTCTCGTATAGGTTCCTTTTTGTTTGGTATAAAAAGAAACTGTACCAGCCCGGGAAAAATTCCCATAAAGAGCGGTCGACGGTCCTTTGTACAATAAAATCCTATCCAGCTCAAGCGGAATCAAAACATTGACATCAGCATATCCGCCGCCATGACCATAGTATTCATTCAAAGGTATACCGTCCAGATACACACCCATATCTCCACCATGGACACCAGTACGAAATCCTCTCATCATAAAAGCATTGGAGACACCGCCCTGGTTGTACTCGGATACGGATACCCCTGGAATTTGTTCGATAATATCAGCGGTTCGGCTGAGTTTCAAATCATCGATTTGTTGCGCATCCAGTTTGGTGACACCATAGGCGGATTTATCGCCGGCTAAAACATCACCCTTCACATTCATCCTGGAAAGATCAATTGTCTGGTTATCTTTCTTTTTTTCATTTGCTTGGTTTTGATTTTGTTCTTTTTTTGGATTTGGATTTTGATTTTGCGCGCTAACACTTGTCGCCAAAAGCAATACAAAAAAGACCGCAATCCTTGAAAATTTCTTCATACTTTCCTCCATTATTGTTTCCATTTAAATTTTCAATTCTAATTTCATGTAAATTCTTTCAATGCTTTGTACATTCATTCAAATTGATTAATGTTACGATTTTGAATTTTGTAACACCTTTAAAATATTTAACAATTTTGTAAAGTGCTTTTTTCAGATTTTTTTCATGTTCTTATTTTTTTTATATTTATCTAATTGAGGTACGGAAAATTTTTATTCAAAGTATTAAAAAATCCTTGAAAAATAAAAGGCTCACAATATTACTAAACATAAAAATGTAACATTGAGAGTAAATAATGAAAGAAAAAATTTCGTGGGTAGTGTTTATTGTTTTCTGCGCAACCTTATGCGCAACCCTGGTTATCTTTGCTGATGATACCAAAGAATTTACTCTGCGAAAAGAAATTCAGAGTGAGCAACTTAAAATCAAAGAATTGTCCCAAAAAATAACGGAACTGGAAAAAAATCAAAAAGACTGGCGTGACAGTCACACAAAGAGGATATCTGACAAAAAACAGGAAAAAAAATCTCTTGGTCAGGATTATTATGAACTAAAAAAAAGAGAAACACAAAAGAAAAATGAGCTTTTTGCGTTACACACTTTGATCCGTACACAAACCAGGATTTTTTCATCCCTAGACTCCCAACTGCAACCATATCTTTCCAGGCAACAGAATATGCTGCAAAAA
>CAZCVM010000244.1:3685-4687 GCA_964501965.1 uncultured Leptospiraceae bacterium
GACAAAGACAAGAAACAAAGTCAATTGGTTCGCCTAAGTGCAGATTTGGCAAAAAACCGCTACAAAACAGAAGAACTCTATGACCGGTTTTTTACCATATTGTACAAAGATCTTCTTCAAGGCTTTGATTCCAGTACCTATAAAAAAGAAAATTTTCATTACCTGAGAATCGGTCATGTTTATCTGGCCCGCGCCAATTTTGAAAACAATACAGCAGAAATTCTAACCCAAAAACAAAACGCATGGGCCTGGATGCCATTGACAGATACACTTCACATCAAAGCAATTCAGGACGGTATCCGCATCATTCAAGGCAAAAGGTCACCGGAACATATATACCTGCCTGTATCTGTGTCACTGATCAAGGAGCCAGCAAAATGAAACGAATATGGATTGTCACCGCATTTTCTTTTCTCCTGGCTGGCATGCTCATGGGTGAAGACCGGACAAAATTGCAACAACAATATGATACGCTAAAGAAAAAAAGACAGGATTTGGAAACTCGCTATTGGGAAAAAAAATATAAATATTTACAAAAACGACAAAATGGCAAAAACGAACTAGATAAAATTTATGCCGAAATCACTCACCTTTTGTCAAAAAAGAATCTATTGCAAGACCGGGTCATGACTCTGAAAAAAGACATCGCCTCAGCATCGGAAAAAAAGGATTCTCTTGCTCATAGAAAAAGACAACTTCTGGGGATTTATGAAAAACTGCATGAAAAATTGTCTGTGATCGTCAAAAACCATGCACCATTTACCTCGGCAAAAGACCAGATCACTCTGGATCAAATAAAAAGGAATATAGACCAGGGTGAAAAACTTTTGTCCACAGCAACAAGTTTCCTGGATCTAATAAACAGCATTCGCCGCCGTGCGCGGCAGATTTCTTTGTACAAAGAAAATATTCTCACAGAAAAAGGTCAACCATTGGCCGGATACAAACTTCGCATGGGAACCGTCTTTTGGGGATATCGCACGGATTCGGGGGTAGAAGGAA
>CAZCVM010000245.1:0-371 GCA_964501965.1 uncultured Leptospiraceae bacterium
TGTATCGAGAAGCATCGGAAATGTCTGTTTCGCCATTGCAAAATTTTTTGAAACCGCCGCCTGTGCCGGAAACACCGACAGTTACATGCACATTGCTATTGACTTTACGGTATTCTTCTGCAACACCTTCTGTAATTGGGTACACAGTGCTGCTCCCGTCGATAAGGATTTTTTCTTTTTTACCGCAGGAAGCCAGGGCAAAAAGTAAAATCGCGGATATGGAAATTGCTTGAAAAGCAAATCTAGTTGTCTTCATGTTTTTTCTCCAACATTTTCATTTAAATTTTATTAATCATTAATCATTCATTAATCATAGATGATTTTTGAATATTTGAATAGGACAATAGCTTTGGATTGTTAAGATTTTATAA
>CAZCVM010000245.1:381-2169 GCA_964501965.1 uncultured Leptospiraceae bacterium
TCTTTCATCCAACAACGAATATCCCTGAATGGGAATATTCATTGTCATATAACGAGTGTCCTTATCAAGGCTAGTAAATGATGCAAATGTTAGAATTTTGTTAAAACTAAGAAAAAAGTTGGGAAATTATTTTAAAAAATGATGATTATTTGTATAGCTTTGGATCGCGGGTCAAGAACGCAGTCCATTCCCAGCCTTTGTGTTTGGACTTTTTAAATCGAAATTGGTAGGTTGTATTGTTTGCTTTGCCGGAATATACAAAATCAATTTGTTGCTGGGTTTTGTGGATTTGAGGCTTTTTGTCCCATTGAATATTGGCCAGAATTTTTTGCAATGATCCACGGATGTTGGCAGGCTCCACTATAAAAATGGAGCCGGAATTGGGGATGCCAATGATAAATTCACAAGCAGCCAAATCTGCCAATTTGTTTTTGCTTTGGCCTTTGTTTTTTAGGATTTGAACAATTTGTTTTTGGCCGAATTCGGGCGTGGTAAAGTATTTGCTGCCGCTTCTTTTTTGTTTGCATTGAATGATGGATATGCGATCTCGGGCGCAGGCATAAAGGCCGCCGCAAAAATGAAAAAAACTGTCCATCTCTGAACTGGTATAGTCTTTGTATTTTTCCATTAATGTTTTGTAATAAACCAGAGCAAAGTCATATAGGCCTTGATCTTCGTACTTTTGGGCTTTTTCAAATTCTATTTCCGGCTTTTTGTATTTCTTGACGCTGAGATAATTTTCAAAGACATAGCCTTCGCTGCCCCGCGTATCTTTTATTTTTAGCCAATGTCCTTGATGACCGTCAATCGTTTCTGATTTGGTGGTTTTTTCCAGCAACAAAACTTCTTCCCCGGCATTGAAATTTCGAATGATTTTCGAGTTTTGCGCGGGCGACGATCGGAAGCGTAGTTTTGTTTTTACTATATAAATACGTCCAGATATTTGCGATGTCAAATGTTTTTGGTCGGGCTGCTTTGGCTTTTGGGTGGAGTCCGGTTTGCATGAACCAACCGCGAAGACAATGGTTGCCCATAATATTGCCTGAAATATGGTTTTTTGTGCTATTTGTATTGATGGGAATGATTTTATTTGTTGTTTCCTGTGGTTTGTCATGTTGTTCTCCATGGTGTTTATTGTGTTGTTTATTGTGTTGCGTGTTTTTATTGGGTATGTATTGATTTTTTAACATATTTTCTATAAAAAATTCTATATCTTGTTTACTTCAAGCACTTTTTTAAATAACTATTTTTTAAATAACTATTTAAGAGAGCATTGTTTTCTCAAAATAAATAAAATGTTGCCAGAAATAAGCCAAAATTTAATTTGTGAAAAAAAAACATGCAATAGGAGCTATCCATGTTGGGATTTAGATTCGTCAAGTTTGAGCCGGGAATGTTTGTTTTGAAGTACAAATCTGGAAAGGTCGTCAAACAAGGCGAGGCACTTTCATTTTTTTATTATGCGCCGACTACGTCTCTGGTAGCTGTACCTGTTGGCAGCAATGATGCGCCATTTATTTTTACGGAAGTAAGCGCGGATTACCAGGAAATAACTGTTCAGGGGCAGATTACGTATCGCATTTCCGAGGCAGAGAAAACAGCAAAAATGCTCAATTATACAATGGATAGCAAAACTTTGCAATATATTTCTGATGATCCGGAAAAACTTTCCCAGCGGATTATGAATGCTGTGCAGGTTATCACTAAAAATGAGATCAAAGCTTTGCCGTTGAAACAGGCTCTTGGCGCGTCTGAGATATTGGTAACCAAATTGCAAGAAGTATTGGC
>CAZCVM010000245.1:2179-4682 GCA_964501965.1 uncultured Leptospiraceae bacterium
GCTGATTAATGGCAAACGCAGCTATCGTACCTGTTTTTTCATTGTTTTTATTTTCCTTATTAATTTTTCTTCATCTTTTGATGACATTCTTGATTTTATTCAAACACTAAAAAATGATCCAGGCTTTGGGGATCGAAGTATTGGGTGTGTCGATTTTAGCTATCAAGCCCAATCCAGAAACATCCCAAGCATTGGAGGCTGAAACACGTGAACAAATTCTAAAAGAGTCGGATGAAGCGATTTTTTTGCGCCGCAATGCAGCAGTGGAACAGGAACGTATCATCAAGGAGAATGAACTGAATACAGATATTGCAGTAGAAAATAAAAACCGTGAAATCAAGGAAAAACAGATGGAGTCGGAAAAATTGGTGCAGGTCAAGCGTCAGGAAATGTCCGAAGCGGATCTTGTTTTTAAGATTCAGCAGGAACAAAAAAATAAAGACTTGGTCCAATTGCGCTCAGAAAACGCGCGTATAGAATCCGATGCCAAGGCTTATGCTATTTCTGCGGCAATGAAAGCATACCAGGATGTAGATCCTTTGATTTTAGAGATTCTCGCCAACAATGGTATGGATTCTGGCAAATTGATCGCTTTGGCGTTTCAAGAATTGGCAGAAAACGCGGACAAAATCGGCCAGCTCAATATTTCACCGGATCTTTTGCAGCAATTGATGCAGCCAGCCATAAGGCATAATAAGAAATAATAGATCATCGATAGAGCTCTCAATAGAGCAGCAAGAAAAAAGTGAAAAATATTAGAAATAAAAATCAATGAGTTTACAGATAGACAATCGAATCATTCTAATAAAGCGCAATACGCGTTTGGATGATTTGATTGTTCGTTTCAATACTATTGCTCAGGCAAAGTTTTATGTCGAATACCTGGGCCAAGCTTTTACCGATTATCTCGATGAACACAATAAGTACTATGATTCTATTGACAGCGCGAAAAAAATTATTTCTGGGTTTGCGCGTTTACAAGTGCTCGATCGTAAATACCTACCCAATTTTGTTTTTGCTCGAGATGACATTGTTGTTTCCATTGGACAGGACGGTTTGTTGGCCAATACATTGAAATATTTGCGCGGCCAACCCATTATTGGCGTCAATCCGGATCCAGACAGATGGGACGGGGTTTTGCTGCCTTTTCAGGTTCCAGATATTGCGACAGTGGTAATGGATTTGGTATTGGACAAACGAGGTTGCAAAGATGTGACCATGGGCGAGGTCAATTTGACCAATGGACAAAGTTTGCTCGCGGTCAATGATTTTTTCATTGGTCAAAAAACACATTCTTCAGCAAGATACATGATTCGGTTTCAGGATCAAGCAGAACAGCATTCTTCCAGCGGGATTATTGTTTCCACCGGCCTGGGGTCTTCCGGCTGGTTGCGCAGTGTTGTTGCCGGCGCGTCTGGTATTGCTGGAAATTTTTTTGCGGAAAATGGCGCGGCAAAAAACGAAAACAATGAGCCAGCGATTCAGGAAAATTCTGAAAATCCTGTTGCTATGGACTGGAGTGAGGATATGCTCACCTTTTCCGTGCGGGAACCTTTTCCGAGCCGAAACACAGGCACGAATATTGTTTTTGGCAGGGTGACACCGCAAAGGCCATTGACGATTGTGTCCCAGATGGGCGAGAATGGCGTGATATTTTCTGATGGTATTGAAAATGATTTTATTGAGTTCAATTCCGGCATGGAAGCAGTGGTTTCCATCGCTTCTGTCAAAGGCAAGCTCGTGGTTTGAGATTGTTTCTGGTCAATTTGCTTGAGAATCTTTTGCCAAAGCAGATGATATCGGATTTTGATAAGCATTGGTTTTAGCTTTTTTTATAGCCAGTCGCCAATGTAGACATCCACAATATTTTTTTTATCCATTTTGAATGTGGTCGGTGCTCCGGCAATATTTAATGATTGCACTATGGCTGGATATTTTAGTGCCGGAATTTCATAAAAAGCAATGCTTTGTTGGATCAGTTTTTCTTTTAGTTTTTTGCAAATCGAGCAATGGGGAGTGGTAAACACCAAATAGTATTCCTTTGCGGAGCTATCTTTGATCTCTTCGATTTCTTGGATAGCTGAAAACTCTTGTCCGATATTTTTTTTTGCTTTACGGCTGGCAATAAATAGCCATCCCATGAAGATGGCTATTGTTGCCAGAAATATGGCCAGAATTATTTGTATTGTCATTTTATATTCTGTTATTATATTTCTTGTATTTTTTTGTTATGATTTTTCTTGCTTGGTTTGATCAATGCCCAAGGGGATAAATACCGGGCATACACCGATCATTGCGACCAGCATTATCACTGCTCCAAGGACTATGCCGACGATTCCCAATGTTTCTCCTTGTAGTCCTTTTAATGGCCAAAGAGCTATAGCTATGACCGAAAGTCCCAATAGGGAACGGGCAATCCGACAGTTTCGTGATATGTTTTTTTTCATTGTATTTGTATTCCTTTACTTTTAATCATTATTTTTAATCATTGTATAGAATTGCA
>CAZCVM010000246.1:0-1297 GCA_964501965.1 uncultured Leptospiraceae bacterium
GAAAGGAAAAGGAAACCGTCCTCTAAAAAGTCTTTCTGATATGTTAAAAGGAAAAACAGGACGTTTTAGACAAAATCTTTTAGGAAAACGTGTCGATTATTCAGGACGTTCTGTTATTGTGGCAGGACCAAGTTTACAGATGCATCAATGTGGTTTGCCCAAAAAAATGGCTTTGGAATTGTTCAAACCTTTTATTATGAAACGGGTCGTTGATAAAGGCTTCGTTTACAATATTAAATCAGCTAAACGAATGGTCGAAAATGAGAGCCCTGAAGTTTTTGAAGTTTTAGAAGAGGTGGTGTCAGAGCATCCCGTTATGCTAAACCGAGCACCGACATTGCATAGACTGGGTATTCAGGCTTTTGAGCCGGTTTTGGTAGAAGGTAAGGCTATCAGGCTGCACCCTCTGGTTTGTCATGCGTTCAATGCTGATTTTGATGGAGACCAAATGGCTGTGCATGTGCCATTGTCACCGAAAGCTCAATTGGAAGCCTGGTTGTTAATGCTTTCATCACACAATTTATTGTCCCCGGCGAATGGCGCACCCATTGTATCTCCAACCCAGGATATTGTACTGGGTATTTTTTATCTGACATCAGAAAGAAAATACGATAAGAAAAAAATGCCTGTATTTTCTTCAATGAATGAATTGTTTTATGCTTTGGACAAAAGATATATTTATTTACAAGAAAGAATAAAAATATTAACAGAAGATGGCCGGTTGATTGAAACCACGCCTGGACGGGTTCTTCTACAAGAAATATTGCCCAAAGGTTTTCCAGTTATTAATAATCAAGTAAATGATAAGGAATTGGGGCGCATTGTTGCAAGATTGTACAATGATTTTGGTCCGGCGATAACAGTGGAGACATTGGACAAAATCAAAGAACTAGGCTACAAATATGCTACAGTTTTTGCGCCGACAATATCTTTAGCGGACATTGTTATGTCGCCGATGAAAAAAGAAATCCTGGACAGTGCTACCAAAGATGTCGTCAAATTGGATACTCAGCAAAGAGATGGTGTTATCACTACGGATGAAAAATACAACCGCGTAATCGAATTGTGGACACAAGCGAATGAAAATGTGGCGTCCAATTTATTTCAGCATTTAGAAACAGTGGAAGACGGTTTCAATTCGATTTACATTATGGCCCAATCAGGTGCACGGGGTTCTAAGCAACAAATCCGCCAATTGGCTGGTATGCGGGGTTTAATGGCCAAACCCAATGGAGAAATTATTGAGATTCCCATTAAGTCCAATTTTAAAGACCAGGCACGCGAATTAAAAAAAGCC
>CAZCVM010000246.1:1307-4668 GCA_964501965.1 uncultured Leptospiraceae bacterium
AATTTTAAAGAAGGACTGACCGTATTGGAATATTTTATTTCTACCAATGGCGCACGCAAAGGTTTAGCTGATACTGCTTTGAAAACAGCGGATGCTGGCTATTTGACTAGACGCTTGGTAGATATTGCTCAAGATGTTGTTATTAATCAATATGACTGCGGCACTTTGAATGGAGTTTTGGCCACTGCTACCAAAGACGGAGACAGGGTTATTGTGCCGTTGCGGGATAAAGTTGTGGGACGTATTGCTGCTGAAGATGTGATCAATCCAAATACGGATGAAATCATTTGTCAAAGAAATAATCAAATCAATGAAGAAATGGCAGAAAAAATTGATGCTGTGGGTATTGATGAGCTGCGTATTCGGTCAGTTTTGACCTGTGAAACAAGACAAGGAGTTTGCTCCAAGTGTTATGGTAGAAACTTGGCTTCTGGAAAATTGGTAAATATTGGTGAAGCAGTAGGTATTATTGCGGCGCAAAGTATTGGTCAGCCTGGAACACAGTTGACAATGCGTACTTTTCATATTGGCGGTGCAGCAGAGGCAGCCAAACAGGATAAAGATGTAAAAGTCGGTTACAAGGCCTATGTTTCTTCCGTGCCGATGAAAACGGTTATTAATGATGAGGGAAATAAAGTATTGCTGCGTAGAGGTGCTGTAGCAGTGCGTAAGATTAATCATATTTATTCTATGGAGAATGTTGAAAAGCTCGATGTTGCCAATGAAGGTAAAATAATAAGTGGAGAACAGGTAGGCACATTGAAAGAAGGTGATGATACAATTATCCGCGCCGAAGATAATGGTATCGTCAAAATTGTCGATGACCATTTGTATATTCTAAGTGAAGAAGTTCCCTACCAAGTAAAAGTAGGTTCCAAAATTTTGGTAAACGCGGCTGATATCATTGAAAAGGACTCTGTGTTGGCAGAATTTGATCCATTTTTTGATCCAATCTTGGCAGAAATTGATGGCAAGGTGGAGTTTGAAGATTTGGAATCTGGTATTACTATGCGTGAAGTCAAAGAAGAATCTACAGGGGTTACCCAGTACACTGTTATGTCAGCAAAAGGTGCGAAAAAAACCCCCGGATTGATTGTTTATTCGTCTGAAGGCAGATCTGAAGAGTACCTTTTGCCCAATGGTGCGGTTTTGAATGTAACCAATGGAGCTTCCGTGAAGGCAGGCTTTGTTTTGGCCAAAATACCGCGCAAAGCATCCAAAACTCGGGATATTACCGGAGGTTTGCCAAGGGTAGCTGAGTTATTTGAGGCTCGAGTGCCTAAAGAAGCTTGTACTCTGGCGGAAGTAGAAGGTACCATAGAGTTTGGTGGAGTAGTCAGGGACAAACGTGTTATTTTTATTAATGGCGAAGACGGATCGCAAAAAAAATATACGATACCCCAGGACAAACGATTGTTGGTCCAGCCGGATGATTATGTTTTTGCCGGTGATGCTCTGGATGATGGTCCTTTGGATCCGCACTCCATTTTGGCTATTAAGGGTGTTGATGAATTGCAAGTGTATTTGGTACGCGAAGTACAGGATGTTTATCGTGTCCAAGGGGTAACAATAAATGATAAACATATAGAAGTCATTATTCGTCAGATGCTGCGCAAAGTTCAGATCACAGATCCCGGTGATACCATATTTGTTGTAGAGCAACAAATTGATAGATTTTTGTTCGAAGATGAAAACAAAAGGGTGGAAGAGCAGGGAGGCGAACCCGCGACAGCCACACCTATTTTATTGGGATTAATAAAAGCATCCTTAAACACGGAATCATTTATTTCTGCTGCCTCGTTTCAGGAAACAACCCGAGTGTTAACAGACTCTGCTATTAAGGCAAAAATTGATCAATTGGTAGGTTTGAAAGAAAATGTAATCATTGGTCATCTTATTCCTGCTGGTACAGGGCTGAAGGGTTATCGCGGTATTAATGTATATCAAGATGAACCAGGAGACTTGGAAAATTTGGTAACTGAAGAGGAAACAGAAGCTCAAAAAAAACAAAAGGAAGAACTCAATCGACCGGATTTAGCTGTTGACCCTAGCGAAGACTTCGGAGAGGAAAAAGATAAAGAACAGCCAGCAGATAAAGAAACTAAAGAAGAAACTAAAGAAGAAACGGAAGAAGAAAAAGAAATTTCTTCCTAATTTTATCGGAAATAAAAAAAAATGGAAAAATAAAGAATTACCTATGGATTTGAAGGAATTTTGGCTTAATCGAACAAAAGATTAAGCCAAAATAAAAACTGATTGACTCGATGCGCGGCATTTCTAATCTTGCCTTTCAAAAAGGTTACTATTACTGGAATATAACAATTTTTTTGGATTTGATCTGTTCCAAAATAAATATAAAAAAATTGATTTTATAAAAAGATTAAGATTTATTAAAAAGGAAATATTTGTATGCCAACGATTAATCAATTAATAGCGAAATCTCGAAAAAAGATTTTTAGCAAAACTTCGGCTCCAGCTCTTAAAAGCTGTCCGCAAAGACGCGGAGTTTGTACACGCGTTATGACTTTTACGCCCAAAAAACCAAATTCTGCGCTTCGAAAAGTTGCTCGGGTTCGCTTAACAAATGGGATAGAAGTAACCGCTTATATTCCTGGCATCGGTCACAATTTGCAAGAGCACTCGGTTGTGCTTGTAAGGGGCGGACGGGTGAAGGATTTGCCTGGCGTAAGATATCATATTATTCGGGGAGCTTTGGACACTTTGGGTGTGCAAGATAGAAAACGCGGTCGTTCCAAATACGGAGTGAAGAGACCAAAAGCTTAATTTTAATTATTTAATACTAAATTTTAAACCTAAAAAAATGAAACAGGAATAGAAGATGTCACGAAGAAGGAAAGCTGTTAAAAGAGAAATTTTACCGGATCCGCGTTATGGCAATGATGTAGTGAGTAAATTTATCAACTGCATGATGTTGAATGGTAAAAGAGGAGTTTCGGAATCAATTTTTTATAAGGCTATGGATATTGTAAGCGAAAAAACCAGTAAAGAACCGGTGACTGCATTTATAGAAGCATTGGGTAATGTAAAGCCTCATGTTGAAGTCAAATCCAGGCGAGTGGGTGGTGCGACTTATCAAGTGCCCATGGATATCCGTCCGGAAAGACAGCAAGCATTGGGTATTCGTTGGATGATCCGTTATGCAAGGCAACGTAATGAGAAGACAATGTTTCAACGTTTAGCAAATGAAATCATGGACGCGCTGAACAATAATGGCGGTTCCGTCAAAAAGCGGGAAGATACTCACAAGATGGCAGAGGCAAACAAGGCTTTCTCTCATTACAAGTGGTAGTTCCGATTTGATTTGAGATTTCCAATAAAGAAAAATAATAATATTGATGAT
>CAZCVM010000247.1:0-4662 GCA_964501965.1 uncultured Leptospiraceae bacterium
GGTGCGTATCCGCAAGATCCTGGAGATTTACGAAGAGGACAATGTTATTGAGAACGTCCGCAAAAGCGGCGCCCACCTGTTGAAAAAACTCCACGAGCTGCAAGACAAGCACCCCGATGCCATCAGCAACGTGCGTGGCCGCGGGCTCATTTGTGCGTTCGACCTGCCAGACCACCACACCCGCGAGCATTTCGTGAAGCACGGCTGGGACCAAGGCGTGATGTTCCTGGGCGCATCAACGCGCACGATTCGCTTCCGCCCAACGCTGACGATCACCACCGCGGAGATCGACCACGGCATGAACGTTGCCGACAGCGTGCTGAAGCAGATGGGGCACTAACTCAGAACCAGAATTCACAGAATTAGCAGAATGCAGACCTGATTTTGAAAATTGGGTAAATTCTGAAAATTCTGGTTCATCTTTTCTTATGGTTCACCTCTTCTGAAGAACTAACCAGACCCCGCCAACAGGCAGGGTCTTTCAGATTTGACGGCTCAGGTTGACTTTCGCTATTGCCCCACACCCCGAAATTCCAGAGATTCGCTTTCCCACTAGCAAACAGACGTATGCCCGACCGCCCCAACCACTCCCTCGACGCCCAGCTGCCCGACGATGCCAGCTTTGAGACCAAAGCCATCCGGATGCAAATGCCGCGCACCAAACGCGAGCACAGCACACCGATGTACCTCACCTCGAGTTTTGTGTTTGAAAGCGCCGAGCAGGCGCGGGCGCTGTTCGCCGAAGAGGAGGCGGGCGATGTGTACTCGCGCTACTCCAACCCCAGCGTGCAGGAGCTGCAGGACAAAATCGCCGCACTGGAGGGTACTGAAGCCTGTTTCGCCACCGCCACGGGTATGGCGGCCAACTTCGCAAGCCTGATGACCTTCCTAGAAGCGGGCGACCATGTGGTGGCCTCGCGCGCGTTGTTTGGCGGCACGCTGGGGCTGGTCAAAAACTGGTTGCCCAAGTGGGGCATCGAAGTCAGCCTCGTGGATTTGAAAGACAACGACGCCTGGGCCGGTGCGGTGCAAACGAACACGAAGATGCTCTTCGTCGAAACGCCCTCCAACCCCGGGCTCGAGCTTGCTGATTTGCAGTTTCTGGGGGAGTTGGCACGCGAACACGAGCTGCTGTTCGCGGTTGATAACTGCTTTGCCACGCCCTATTTGCAGCAGCCGATCAAGTATGGCACCGACCTGATTATCCACTCCGGCACGAAATACATCGACGGACAAGGCCGGGTGCTGGGCGGGATGGTCGCCGGTAGCGAGGAGCTCATCTACCGCGTCTACCGCTTTTGCCGCACGACCGGGCCGTCGCTCTCACCCTTCAACGCTTGGGTGCTTAGCAAGAGCCTGGAGACGCTGAAAGTCCGCCTCGACACGCAGTGCAAGAGCGCCGAGGCCCTCGCTAAGCGCTTGAGCGAGCACCCGAAAGTTGCCAGCGTGCGCTATCCGTTTCTGGAGAGCCACCCGCAAGTCGAGTTGGCCAAACAGCAGATGTCGCAGGGCGGCGGTATCGTCACGTTTGAAGTGAAGGGCGGTTACGAAGACGGCAAGCGTTTTCTCGACAGCCTCAAGATGCTGAGCCACAGCCCCAACCTCGGCGATGTGCGCACGATTTGTACGCACCCGGCCAGCACCACCCACGCCAAACTCACGGACGACGAGCGCAACGCGCTGGGCATCAGCGCCGGACTGGTGCGGGTGTCGGTGGGGCTGGAGGCACTCGATGATATCTGGTGGGATATCGAGGGGGCGCTGGGTTAGGGGGAACCAGAATTTTCAGAATTGACAGAATTTTCAAAATAGTAATAGCATTCTGGCCATTTTGAACATTCTAAAAATTCTGGTTCATAACTCTTCTGGTTCATATTCACCGAATCGCCTTCTCCACCAGCGCCTCTTCCTGCTCCCAGACGGTCAAGTAGAGCAGCGGGTAATAATAGCGGTACTTGTGGCCGGTTTGGGTGTGCGTTTTGGCGGTTTGCTGGCCACGCGCGTGGCGGAAACCTGCGACCAAGCGGTCGATGACCTGCAGCGCCTCTTTGCGCACAAAGGCCGCTTGTTCGAGCCGGTTTTGCGCGGCAAGCTCCAGGTTGGCAATGACGGCCTCGTCTTTTGCGAAGTCGGTTTTGCGCGCTTTCACTTGCGCTTCCAGCAAATGCGCCTTGTGCATGGCCCGCAGACCGGTCAGGCGCAGGGCGAAGCTTAGCTCGTCGATGGCCGAGCGCTTGCGACGGTAATCGCGCTGGCTCATGCGCCGAAGCCCCGCCGTTTTCATCAGTGTAACACCCAAATCCAAACGATCGGCCAACACCTGCAGCACGCGGGCATAGTGGCGCAGGCTGTCGATGAGGTGGTGTTCGAGGTTGGCCACAAACTGCGAGTCGATGGTCGTCAGCGAATCGGCAAAGCCCCTTTGAAAGCTAGGCGAGAAGAAGTCGCTGCCGCCGAGCTCAGTTTCGGGTAAGGCTTGCAAAAACGGCCAAACATGCGCCTTCAAGTTCATCTTGTGCTCGGTCAAAAGTGCTTCTTGTATGAGCGAATCGACCTGAAGCGCTGGCAACGTACGCTCAAGTGGCGAGAAATCGGCAGCGAGCGTGTCTTTGCGGTTGTAAACCATATCGAACAGATTCGCCTGCTGGTTCGTGGTACCGGATTGCTGCCACGTCTGCTGCATCAATAACCAGGGCGCTAGCCAATGTGCGGTCTCGAGGCCCTCATGTGCGATGGCCAGGCAGGTGAAGTTCAGCTCTGCAAAAAGCTGCAGCACCTCGTGGTTGCGGGCGTAGACCGGCAGATTGAGCAGGCCCGTCGACTGGTCGGCCCAGCCGGGCAGTTCGAGCACCGCCAGCACCGGGTGGTGCCGACGCATCAGCTTCAGCCAATTGCGTTGCCCATTGACCAGCCGGTTGGGGTGGAGCGGCCCGGGCGTAATTAGCAGCGGCTCGTTGTTGTCAAACTCGTATTGCTGGCCCCCGCCCCACGCACTTTCGTAACGGATACGAATGCTTTTGGGCAAGTCGTTCTTTTTGAAATTGAAAATACCTGCCCAGCTGGGCCCAAGAACCACTTCATCTACGCCCACTTCGGCCAGCTCTTGGATACCCTTGATCGAAACCTCATCGTCGGGCAGGCGCATGGCGACTTCCAGGCCGTGTTCGTGGGCAGTCTTCAGGCGTGCCCGGCCCACATGTTTCAGCCACTTGTTCAGTTTGGGCGGCGCTTCCAGGATGAGCAGATTCTGCCCATTGTGTACCAGCCACTGGAGGTAGTGGCGGTAGGCCATGGGCGTGGTCTCGCGATTGTAATCGAGCACCTCATCTGCGAATACCGTCGGCACGTTAACGTGCGGCTGCAAGCCACTGCGCTCGAAACGTGGCTCGGCCTGCGTGCTGAACTTGAAATCGAGTGGCCATGCCCAGTGGTCTGGCGTAATGGTCTCTTCGGGGTGGATGAACCCGTAGCCCAGGTGGCGCTGCAACAGCCCGAACAAGCCGGTGATGAGGCCATTGCGGCTCGGGCTCTCGATGGTGTACTGATACTGCCCACCCCAGGAGTCTTCGGTGGGCGAGATGCTGTACGAACGGTCGGTGCTGTTCTCGGGAACGCTTTGCTGAAGCAGAATAGCAACCTTCGCATCTCGCACGGAGTCTTTGAGAAGCTGATAGAGGCGAACGGGCATCCGAAAACCCTCATCCAGCAACACTTGCGCTTCCAGCACCGCATGGCGAATGGGCGCGTGCTCCATTAGCGGCTGTGGGCAGTAGAGTGCAATTTCCTCGCGGTAGTTGTCTGGCGACTTCTTAGGCGACTTGCTCGGTGACTTGGCCTGCAAAGCCAATCCGCTCAGCATTAAACCGAGCGTAGATAACACGCAAAAGACGAGCAGGCGACTCACAAGTACAGTTCGTTAAAGCTTAGGTCTGTTTGGTCTTGGCGATAGCTTCCAGAATAGGCACAGCGCCCTCACGCAGGGCGGTTTCGGCGGCGCGCTTGCCGTGGCCCTCGGCATGCTTGAGCAAGACTTCATCGTGCACTTCATACGCCTGCTGGCCATCGGGCGTCAGCAAGATAGCATCAAATCGTATAAAACGTTCCTCCAATGTCGCCAATGCCCCCAGCGGTGCACTGCAGCCCCCTTCTAGCTTGTTTAGAAAATCGCGCTCAAGCTGCGTGAGGGCCGCCGTAGGTGCGTGGTGAATGGGCAGCAGGGCGTTGTGGGTGCGGGTATCGCCCTCGCGAATCGTGACGGCCACCGCGCCCTGTGCCGGGGCGGGCAGCATCCAGTCGAGATAATGACTGATGTGTGCCTGCAAATCGATACGCTTGAGCCCGGCAGCGGCGAATATTGCGCCCAGCCAGTCGTTGTCTTTCACTTTGCGCAGGCGGGTGTTCACGTTGCCACGCAGATCCACCACGTTGGTATTCGGGTAGTGCCGCAGCCATTGGGCCTTGCGACGGGTGCTGCCCGTGGCGAGCGTAAAGCGCGCGCTGGTGTCTTCTGGCAGTGTTTGGCCTTCGCGCAGCACGAGTGCATCGCGGGGGTCGGCGCGTTTGAGCACCGCGCCGATGGCCAGGCCTTCGGGCAGCTCGGTGGGCAAGTCTTTGTACGAGTGGACGGCGATGTCAATCTCGCCCGCCAGCTGGGCATCGTCC
>CAZCVM010000248.1:0-1927 GCA_964501965.1 uncultured Leptospiraceae bacterium
TTGTTGATATGCCGGTAACTATCCAATTCATGGTAACGAGTCACCAATTTGTGTTGAATGGCTTGTGGGGCAATCTGCAAATTTTGTTTTACTTTTTGCTTGTAAATCACGGAAATGGGTTCTTTGGGCTCTGGACGATTGTCAGGTAAATGTATGTATTGGGGCGGATTGTCCAGCCAGTGCTGTTTTTCTTTTTGGATAAAATCCATGAGTTTTTGATCGCCCCTGGAAAAATTGCCGTTTGCGTCGATGAGAACCCAGTGCACTGTGGCCGCAAAACAACGTTGATTGGTTTTCAGATCCCAAATTTCTTGCAAAAACCTACCCTTCACTCCGGCAAATCCCAAAAAATAGGTCAGCACTGCTATATCCTGGCCGTATGTTAATGGAATAGTAAAATGCGCTTCAATTTTGGTTACCACAAAAAAAAGCCGCTTTATCAAAGATAAAGCCAAAGGATTGTCCGGATCAGACAACAATTCCACTCGGCCATGTTCAATGTAACGCAAATAACTCGCGTTATTGATATGGCCAAAAGAATCCTGTTCACTAAACCTTGTTTTCAATTTTCGAATTCCTACTAAATCCATTGCTATACTTTCTTTATTTTATCAAATGTATAAATTTTTCCAAACTATAGCCATTTTTTTTCCCCTTGATTTTTTGTAAACCAAGATCAAGTTTGGACAATTCTATTCGTAATGTTATCATAAAAATATTGTCAATGTAAGGAGAAATCTTATGGGATTAATGAAAGGTATCAAAGCTCCCTGGTTGGGGGCAGAGATGATTTTTCGGCACAAAAAAATGCTTCTTATTGCTCTCGTACCATTTGTATTAAATATTATTGTACTTTTGCTTTTTTATTTTTTTGGCTTTGTGTATTTAACAGAAACATTGGAACAATGGCTCCAGATTTCTACGGGAAATAGTTCTTTCTGGCTCAAAGCTCTCGCATGGATTGTCAAAACCATTGTCGCGGCAGCACTATTCTTTATCATGGTGCTTTTGTATTTGACCACTGCCGCAATTATTGCCGCTCCTTTTAACGATATTTTATCTGAAATGACGGAAAAAATATTGCAGGGACAAGCTCCCAGCGCGGATTTTTCCTTTACAGAGTTTATGCGTGATATATGGCGGATAGCCAGGCAAGAAATCCGCAAATTATTTCTATTGCTGTTGATCATGGTGCTTTCTTCCGTGCTGCACATGTTGCCATTGATTGGTTCTGCTTTGTACGCGTTGATCAATTATGGTTCTTTGGCTTTTTTTACTGGCATCGAATATTTGGATTTTCCTTTAGAGCGCAGAAGATTGGAATTTTCGGATAAACTCAAATACAGCCGAAAATATTGGACTGCCACCATTGGAGTGGGAGCAGTGACAGCATTTTTTCTATTCATTCCAATGGTATTTAGTTTTTCAGCAGTAGGAGCAACCATTTTGTACTTTGACATAGGAGATATACATGCAGTCCAAAAAAATAGCGCGAGTCAGTAATATTGCTCAATATGTCGATCAGGAAGTCACTCTACAGGGTTGGTTAGCCAATAAACGTTCTTCCGGCAAATTGCATTTTTTGCAAATACGAGACGGTTCTGGCACGATCCAATGCGTAGTTTTTGTCAACGATGTATCTGATGAAGATTTCTTTCTGGCCAGCCAAATGACCATGGAAAGTTCTGTGCTTGTGACCGGAAAAGTAAACCGCGATGAACGAAGTCCCATAGGTTTTGAAATTGCTGTCACAAAATTGGAATTGGTTTCCATGGCCGAAGAATACCCGATTGGCAAAAAAGAACATGGCGTCGGCTTTTTGATGGATCACCGTCATTTGTGGATACGGGCAAGCAGACAACATGCCATATTGACCATTCGTTCACGGCTGAGCAAATACATCCATGATTATTTTCAGGACAATGGT
>CAZCVM010000248.1:1937-4651 GCA_964501965.1 uncultured Leptospiraceae bacterium
GTTTTATTTTGACGGATGCGCCTATTTTCACGCCGTCTTCTTGCGAAGGTACCACCAATTTATTTCCGGTAGACTATTTTGGAGAAACCGTGTACCTGACCCAAAGTGGCCAGCTTTATGGCGAGGCATTGGCCAAGTCTTTTGGCAAAATTTATACTTTTGGTCCCACATTTCGTGCAGAAAAATCCAAAACGCGCCGTCATTTAATGGAGTTTTGGATGATAGAACCGGAAGCTGCCTATATGTCTCTGGAACAGGATATGGATCTCGCTGAAGATTTTTTGGTAACCATTGTCAGCCGAATTCTAGAAACAAGCCAAGGGCAATTGCAGGTTTTGGAACGGGATATCTCAGTACTGGAAAAAGTCCAAAAACCTTTTGCCAGGGTGCATTACCAAGATGCCTGGCAAAAACTGCGCGACTTAGGATCCTCCATCGCGGAAATGGATGATTTTGGCGGAGAAGATGAAACGATTTTGGCCAAGCAATATGACCGGCCATTTTTTGTGCATCATTTTCCCAGTCAGATCAAAGCATTTTATATGAAAAAAGACAGTCAACAACCAGAGTATTCTTTGTCCATGGATGTACTCGCGCCGGAAGGATATGGCGAGATCATTGGCGGCGGAGCCAGGGAAGAATCATTGGAAAAACTGGAACAGGAAATTTCCAGGCATGGCTTACCCAAATCAGAATTTGAATGGTATTTGGATTTGCGCCGTTATGGTTCTACCCCGTCTGCTGGATTCGGTTTGGGCCTGGAGCGGGTTTTGGCCTGGATTTGCGGCTTGCCACATGTGCGCGAGACCATACCTTTTCCGCGTATGCTGGAAAGAAACCGCCCCTGATCTTTTGTTAAGCAAAATTTTTCCACGGATAAAACTCCACAATGCTTGACGCGCTTAGCTGTGTGTCACCGGCATACTGAATAAAATATCCGTGGCTTCCCTGAATATTGACATAATCGCCGCTGCCATGATACTTCATGGGTTTGATTTGGCTTTTGCCGTTTTCATTGATTATTTGGGCTATCACAAATTCTGTACGCTGATGTTTTTTTATGTGATCTTGCGCCAGAGGCAAATGCAAAGGCATCAACGGGCCAAGCCCCATGATTTGTCGAATGTATTGTTCTACAAAGGCTTTGAAAGAAGTCTGGGCTGACACCGGATTTCCAGGCAAGCCAAACACAGCATGCTTATCACGATATTTGCCAAACCATACAGGTTTTCCCGGTTTGACCTGGATGCCGTGGATGTATTCTTCTACACCAAGTTTTTTCAATGTTTGCGCGGCAATATCCGCTTCCCCCTTAGCAAATCCACCGGTGATAATGAGTATATCCGCTTGCAGCCCTTTTTTCAATGCATTGGTTAGATGACTCTCATCATCAGAGACGATCGTATGAAAAATCGGTTCGATTTTCAGGTAATACAATAAGGAATACAACGCAAAACTGTTGGAATTGCGTATTTGAAACGGTTGTGCTACTTGTTCGATAGGTATGATTTCATTACCTGTTGTAAGAATGGCAACAGTTGGCTTAGGATAAACCTGCACTGGAGTATGCCCGACAGCGGCCGCAATGCCCATAGATGTATTGGACAAAATTTCTCCATTTTGAATCACTACTGCGCCTTCTTTTGCATCTTCTCCCTGAAGCGCGATATTGTGCCATTTTTCCGGTTTTTCAATGGTAAACTCTACTTGATTGTTTTCCTGGATACCGTCTTCAAATCGGACAACTGTATCCAAAGGCTCCGGCACAGATGCCCCTGTCATAATTTTGATACAATGGTTGGGTTTTATATCCAGTTCATTCGCATCTTGCCCTGCCAGCAATGTGTCGCTAATTTTCATTGTCTTGCCTTTGCCAGGGAATTCAGCATTTTTCAAGGCATAACCGTCCATTGCTGCTCTATGAAATGGCGGAAGATCTCGATCCGCGAAAACATCCTCTGCCAGGCATTCATCCACGCCTTCGATAAGGTTTTTGTAGACAACTTCGCCTTTTGTGGCTTTTTCCAATATTAATTTCAAAGCACCTTGGTAATCCATTAATTGTTTCATATTGTTTCCTTTTCAAATAATTGTTTGAGCAGCTATCTTTGTCTTGCAAAACTTGGCCAGCCTTTCATTCTGAAAACTTTCCCGACTCCATAACGAAAAAATCCTAAATATATTTTAATTTTATATTATCTGAGTAGCATCGTACATCGTCTTGCATTTTTTCATGTGTCTTTTCATGTCTCTTTTTATGTGTCTATGTACGAAAATGATTTTTATGGCTCATAAATCAAGAAAAATGTTTTTTATTTTCTTAATAATTTATCATAATTCTTTATTAATGTACAATTAGTCCAGAATTTAAATTTATCCATTTTTGGAAATAGTTTGAGGGACGTCATATTTTGTTTGAGGGACGTCATATTTTGTTTGAGGGACGTCATATTTTGCTTAATTCGTGCAGCCTTGATAGAAAACATGGGGACTAGAACATGGGGACAGACCCCAAATTTGTTTGAAGAGTCAAGGTTTGGTTATTGTTGATTCGTTTTTGGGCAAATTTGGAGAAATTGCGAATCTAATTTAGGTATCGGTTAATAGGCTAAGTCATTGGTTAGTAGGTTATAATAGGATGGGTCTAGGATGGGTCTGTCCCAGGTTTGATTAAAAGTTAAAGGGTCGTTGGTTTATTCGCAAATTTTTTTTTC
>CAZCVM010000249.1:0-1512 GCA_964501965.1 uncultured Leptospiraceae bacterium
CTGCCAAAATCAGATTTTGCTCCTGATTTTCCGCGACAATGGCAGCAGTATCTCCCAACCGTTCCTCAAAAACGCCCTTCAATTTGGGCTGTTGGATCAAATTGTCCAATACTTCTTTATCCTGAACATTTATGATAGTTTTTCTGGCAATGGTGGCAATTTGTATATTTTTCGACCATTCCTGTAGAAAATATTCCACATTTTGCGGTAAAGGAGTTTTGAAACAATGCAAGATAGTATCCGTAAACATATCAGGAGAAAACCCAATCATAACTCCCTGCTGAAAAGTATCACGGCTAAGACTCAAAGTCAAAACCTGGTTTTCATCCTCGATTTTTGTAAATGCTTTCATTATATAAAGCACCATTTCAGAGGCCTGGTTTTTATCAACAATGATCGATAAATCAGGATTGAAAAACAAGCAGGAACTGTAAAAATCCTGTTCCATCTCATCCAAAGAATCATTGAAAAAATGATTCCCAATCCGACTAATGGAAATATAAATATCATTTTCCTTTTTTTCGTAACGAATCAAGCCGAATAAAAATAAATAAAAAACCGTATTAATAAAGCGCCTACCATAATTCTGAATATGACGTTGAAAACTCATCGTCGGGAAATTGGGATTGCGATAGACCTTTTCCTGGAGATACTTGGCAGAAAGCCAAGTCAAACCTTTTCCATTCTCTTGTTCTAAAAAGCTAGTGACCAATTGAAAATCTTCTTCTGTCAAAAAGGGAATATCCTCTGGTTGAAACAATTCTTCAAAAAAAGATATTTTGTCCCCTTTTTCAAAAATAATATCAATGATTTCTTTCAACACCTGGGTTGGCTTCTTTTCGATAAAATCCTGGAACTGAGGTGTCAAAGACAAACGCAAATCCTGAATATCAATCAAATCCAATATGCGCAATACCGGAAAAATAAAATCCAATTGATCGATCAGCTTGATCGGAGAAATCGGATCCAGTTTTGCTGGGATCAAATTTTGGGCCAATTTGCGATTATCTGCCAATTTCAAACGCAATGCTTGCGTCAGCACAGCTCCTTTGGATTGAATGAAAAACAATGTTTTTTTTAGCTTCAACACAAAATCAAAGCCCATATATTGCAATTGAGCTCCGTATCCCATTTTTTTTATATAATACAACTGGCCCCATGCATCCAATAAATCCGCTGGCAGAACAAAAAAACGAAAAAATTCATCATCAAAAAAAACAACTTCCTTGCCCCAAAAGTTTTCTTCCAGAAAATGCAAATAGCTTTCCGTTTGTTCTTTGGCAATGGCTTTGAACTTTACCATGGGCAAGGCTCCGCCATTAGCAAAAGCCAATTCTATGATCTCTTGCATATCCGGATTCAGGTCTGCCATTTTTTGTTGAATTTGGTCTTGCGAAAAATCCGCTTGTTTGGTTTTGCCGCCAAATAAGCTGTGTCCGTCCTGGAATATAAAATTCTCGCGTCTTTCCCTGATTGGTATTTTTATTTTGCCGATCAAATGATCATACAAAT
>CAZCVM010000249.1:1522-4647 GCA_964501965.1 uncultured Leptospiraceae bacterium
TTGTCGCGAATATTGGTCAATCGTTCGCGATTGCGCCGCAAATACAAAAATCCATATTGCCGCAAATTTTGCAACTCTACTTCCAGAGTTTGAGGCGGAATAAATAGTTTTTTGGATACTTCGCCCAAAGTACAGCCGTCTTCAAAAGTAACCGCATACAACAATATTTTAAATTCTATTTTTGAAAAATTTTCCAGGGCATTGCGGAGTAGGTACTCATTTTGTGAACGCTCTATGACTAGCTCAATGATCGCATTGCGTTTTTGCAAACCTTCTTCTGTATGAAAATCCCGACTGCGAATCGATAAATTTTCCTGCTTAATATCCCAAAAATCCATTAGCTGATAAAATTCTTTTTCATTTAACCATTCAAGTTCTTTGAATATATTAATTTCTGTTTTCATAAGCCAATCCGGATTTTCTATGCTTCAGAGTATGTTGAGTAAGCGATGCTTAACATATTTTGTTGCTCTTGTCAAGCACAATCATAAAGCACAAGTAAAATAATCCTTTTTTCTGGTTTTGCTGAAAACGCGAATATATTCAATAAATTCTGTCTTGCCATAAAAAAGAAGTAGACTTGTGCAAATACGATTACGGTTTTAGTATAAATAAATAGGAAGATTATTAAAATGAGAGAAATATCTAAACTATTTCGCTCAAAAGATTTTACAGTATAGGACATATTTCAATGAATTCCCTAAAAGAACAACTACACCTGATGCTTGGCGAATACTGGTATATTATTATTTTGTCTGTTCCTGTACTGTTGTACTATGGCTACTATGTGTTTCACTATTTCCGGTATGTGGCTTACGAGAAAGTCTCCACCAATAATATTGACAACAAAATTTCTTTAGAAATTATTGCAGTCCATGTTTTTCAAAAACGCCTGATCAAAAAAATCCTTGCCTGGCTATTTTTGGTCTACTCTGCCTCCTTTTTGGCTGCAGTGCTGCCAGCCAATGCCAATGATCCAGTATCCCATCTGATTTATTTCTTTGGAATGGTTATTTATTTATTTTATTTATTGCATATCATTGTGTATGTTTATTACTACAAAAAACACCAGGGAAATGCTTACTATTTTAGCAATGGCGGAATCATAAGTGATAATGGCACGCAGCGTACAGAGTTTCCTCCTGGTGCCAAGGTTTCATTATTTCAGGTCATGCATGTGCTTCATTTTAACGATGACGGCAAATCTATAGAACTGCCATTATTCTTACTGGATAACAAAGAGAAACAAAACGAATTGTTGGATATTTTTCAACCGCAAAAATCCGTTATTATTGAAAAAGGCAAGCAAGGCCTGGAAATTTTCGAATCTATCGTGATTGCGCTGATATTGGCAATGCACATCCGCCAATTTGGAATACAGGCATTTTATATCCCTTCTGGATCTATGGAAATGACCCTTCGCATTGGAGACCATTTGTTAGTAGACAAATTTTCTATGGGGCCGTTTTTTCCGCCCATATTGGGCTTACAAAAACCGATTCACCTAAGTTTTTTGGATTTTTCTACTATTAAAAGAGGGGATATTTTGATTTTTCGTCCTCCCATCCCCAATGAATACCGCGAATTCATAAAAAGAGTGGTTGCTTTGCCGGGCGACACATTTGAAATCAAAAATGGTGAAGTATATATCAATGACAAAAAGATCGACGAACCTTATGTCAATCGCCATACTAAAGAATGGGAAGAATACTACGCGTATTTGAGTAAATCCAATCCCATGTTTTTATCAGAGCCTTCTTGCCCGCGCTACGAAGGCACAGATTACCAGGGTGCTTTTTCCTCCAAAATTAAAATTCCGGCAGACAAATACCTCATGTTGGGCGATCATCGTGACAATTCTTCGGATTCGCGCAGTTGGGGCCTGGTGCCGAGAAAAAATATCCGAGGCAAGGCTTGGATATTGTATTTCAATTACTATGATATGTTTGTCAAAAAAGATTTCCAAAGGATAGGCTTCATCCAATAATACTATGAAAACCCGGGCATTAAAAATCCGGATAGCAGTGTTGTCACTGTTTTTTATCACAGTGCTGGGTTTACTGGGATATCGGGTAATCTGGCTGCACATTTTTTTTCAACCACCAAGAATTCTGGATCCATTAACTAGAAGTATTGAACGCGGTATCATCTATGATATTGCCGGGCATGGACTTGCTATCAGTCAGGAGACGATCAGCATTGGTATCCAACCGCATAAGGCCAAAAAAAATATACCCGGACTGTTGCAGGCAGCAGATATCCTGGGCATACCGGAAACAAAAATCCATGCATTGGTCCGGGAGTCATCCTTTCAATGGTTTGTCCGCAAAATTGATAAAAAAACTGCCACGAAAATAAAAAAAATGAATCTACCGGGTCTGAGTTTTCACAATGAATTCCAAAGGCTTTATCCAGAAAACCGACTATTTTCCCATATTCTGGGTTTTGTTGATATTGACAACAATGGACGCGAAGGAATCGAAGCAATACACAATTCGATATTGTCAGGAGAATATGTACGAATTTCCCAAAAAGGCGAAGTTCAAAGTCATTTTCGCAGTGGCCTAAAAGGAAATGCTTTGCATTTGACTGTGCATCGAATGGCCCAGTACATTATGGATCAGGAAATACGCAAAGCTTTCCAAAAATACAAGGCAAAAGCCGCTTACGGTATTTTGATGGAAACCCATACAGGCAGAATCATAGGTGCGGTCAATTACCCGAATTTCAACCCCAATCAAGTAGAAAAAAGCAATGCTTCCAACCGGCGCAATAGAATCATATCTGAAACCTATGAACCTGGCAGTACATTCAAAATGTTTATCGCAGCCGCTTTATTGGAAGAAAATCTAGTAGATGATTCCCAAACCTACTATTGCCCAGGCTATATCCATGTCAATAACCACACGATCCATTGCTCCGGCAAACACGGCAAATTGACATTTCAGGAAGTATTGCGCAAATCCTGCAATGTGGGAATTATTAAGGCAGCTCTGAGACTAAGCCCGGAAAAAATGTACCATTACTTAAACGGTTTTGGCTTTGGCCAAAAAACCGGCATCGGTTTGACCGGAGAACAGCGCGGCATATTGCGCGAACCAGACAAATGGTCCAGTATGTCCCAA
>CAZCVM010000250.1:0-4637 GCA_964501965.1 uncultured Leptospiraceae bacterium
CAGGAAAAACCACGCAAATCCCTAAAATTGTATTGGATATGGGGTATGGCCAGCGTGGATTCATTGGCCATACTCAGCCGCGTAGAGTGGCTGCTCGTATGGTGGCCTCCCGCATAGCAGAAGAATTGGGAGTGACCATGGATCAGGGAGTTCATTTCAAAATACGTTTCAGCAAGGAAATTGAACCAGAAAATTTTATCAAAGTTGTCACAGACGGGATGCTTTTATCTGAAACTCTAGGCGATACAAAACTCAATCAATACGAAGTATTGATTTTGGATGAAGCGCATGAACGTTCTTTGAATATTGATTTCTTGATTGGTTATATAAAGCAAATATTGACGATTCGCAAAGACTTAAAATTGATTGTTACTTCAGCGACATTGGAAAAGGAACGGTTTACCAAATATTTTCCTGACTCTCCTATCATTGAAATACCTGGACGTAGCTACCCGATTGATATATTGTATGAGTCAATAATGGATCAAACAGAATTTAGCGAAGATTCTTTGCCGGAAGCGATACTCAAAGCAGTGAATGAAGCTTTGCATCTTGGTAATGGGGATATACTTATTTTTCTGCCTGGCGAAAGAGAAATCCGGGATATAACCAAAGCTTTGCAACAAAACATACCACAGATTCGATCCTATTTGCAAAGCGTGCAATTATTTCCATTGTACAGCCGGCTTTCATGGGAGCTGCAAAAAAAAGTATTCGCATATACAAAAGCCAGAAAGATAGTTTTAGCCACTAATATCGCGGAAACTTCTCTTACTGTACCCAATGTTCAATTTGTAATAGACGCTGGCCTTGCCCGGATCAAACGGTATAGTCCACGTAGCAAAATAAATCGATTGCCCATAGAAAAAATTTCTCAGGCTTCTGCAGACCAACGAGCCGGCAGATGCGGCCGGGTTATGTCTGGAATTTGTTTCCGTTTGTATAGTGAAAAGGATTATCATTCTAGACCAGCATTTACAGAACCGGAAATCAAACGTGTGCATTTGGCATCCGTTATTTTGCAAATGATGTATCTACGATTAGGAAATATCCGTGATTTTCCGTTTATGGAAAAACCAGACGAAAGCATGATTCGTGATGGTTACAAAACCTTGCTAGAATTGGATGCTCTGGCGGAACCGCCTTCGTATCGGTTGACTGACATAGGCAAACAATTGGTTCGTTTACCAGTGGATCCGCGCATAGGTAGAATTGTATTGCAGGGAGCCAGGGAAGGTGTACTAAATGAAATATTGATCATTACATCTGGTTTATCTGTCCAGGACCCGCGAGAAAGACCCAATGACAAAGAACAAGCTGCCTATCAAGCGCACTATGCGCATTGGGATGCGAAATCTGATTTTATTTCGATCTTAAATCTTTGGACATTTTATCAAAAAAATAAACAAGCCCTTACTCGGGCCGATTTGAAAAGATTTTGCGCAAAACATTTTGTCAATTTTCAACGAATGAGAGAATGGGAACAAATTCATCGTCAATTAACTGCGATTGTAAAAGAAATGGATTTGGCCATCAATCAAAAGAAAAATTTTGAACCAAATGAAAAGAACGACAAACTTAATCCGGGCTTGCAACAAAGTTCGGACAATCAAGATTCTATCGAAAATAACGCTTACCACAGTATTCATGCCGCATTGGCTGCCGGTCTGTTGACTCGGATAGCCCATTACCACGAAAACAATTTGTATTTTGGTGCCAATGGATCCCAATACAACATTTTTCCTGGGTCAGGGTTGCTCAAAACTACTAAGAAAAATAGGTCTTATCCAAAATGGATATTGAGTTTTGAATTGTTGGAAACGACAAAATTGTACGCGCATACAGTGGCGGAAATTGATCTAAAAATTATTGATCATGTGGCACAACATAAAATGCGGATCAATTATTTTGAGCCGCATTGGGATCCGCAAAAGCAAACTGCAATGGTGTACCAAAATCGATACCTTTATAATTTGCTTATTGATTCCGATAAAAAAATTTCTTATAAATCCGTTGATCAAACCAAGGCAAGAGAAATATTTATCGAATATGGCTTGGCAGCTAGAACTATACAGACAAATTGCGCTTTTTATCTACAAAACGAAAAATTGTTCCAGGAAATAGAAGAGACTCAGGATAAAAACAGACGCAACGATTTGATGATTGACCATACAGTTTTAATGCAATTTTATCAAGACAATTTACCGAATCATGTCTGCGATGTGGAATCTTTAGAAGCTTGGTCGCGCAAACAAAATCCCCTTCAGCAAAAAGCATTGACTCTCAACAAAAAAACCGCTGTGCGTTTTTTTTATCAGGAAGCAGATCGTGCACTTTTTCCCGATACCATGGAAATTGGTGGTGATTCTTTTGATTTGCAGTACGCATACAAACCTGGAGACCAACAAGACGGCGTTTCTATTTTTGTGCCATTAACCAAATTGAGTCAAATGAATGACACGCGGTTGTCCTGGTTTATACCCGGTTACCGTGATGATAAGATCAAAGAAATGGTTCAGTCATTGCCAAAAAAAATGCGCCGGCATTTTGTGCCATACGAACCTATTGCGAATTTTATCAAAGAAAAACTTGAGTTTTATGATTGTATGACAATATCCTTTGATGAGGCATTGGCAGAGACACTGAACGCCTTGATCAAAAAACAAAACCAAAAAGTTCACATTTATGCCGGAGATTTTCAGAAAGATAAAGTGCCGGAACATTTGTTTTTTTTGATTCATGTCGTTGATGATCGGAAATTTAAAAATATTAAAACATTGGCTTCAGGCAGGAATTTGGCGGCACTGCAAAATCAATTTTTTCCACAGAGCCAAAAAGCGTTGCAAACAGTGTTTCAACAAAGTTTGGAATTTGAAAATCAACATTATAGCCAATACAAAAACCTGAAAACATGGCCAGCGGATTTAACCATTGAACCACAAAAAATTCAGCAAAACCATATTTCCGTAATAGCCTACCCTGCCTTAACTTTGAATCGAGACCCGCAATCGCAAACTATAGATGTTCAGTTTTTTGCACAACGCATTGATGCTGTAAAAAACCATTTTTTTGGAGTACGACAATTAATTGAGTTGCAGCTAAGTGATTCAAAAAAACAGATAATGAATTTGATCCAGCAACAGTTTTCTACTTTGGCCATATTTGCTAGCACGGAAAATTTTTTATCAAGCACGAATCAAAAAGCGGATGCTGTAGCCAATTTGGCAGACGGTGTTACGCAAAGTATTATTCTGGATCATCTTGCATATTTATCTTTGTCAATAAAAAGTCAGGTGATATTAAATGACAAAGATTTTGCGCATTGCGTACAAAGCCTGAAAACAAATATTTTTGATCGGGCAAACAAAGTGTTGGCAGCACTGCAAGAAACTGTATCTTTATTGGTGGCAATTCGCAAACAATGGAATTATCACATTGCGTCCGGACGGCAAAAATTGATACAAGTTAGTGTGGATCATTTGCGCGAATTGCTGCATCCGGGTTTTTTGAGCAATTATGAAGCGGAAGATATTCTGCATTTACCAAAATATTTGAAAGCATTGAAAATTCGTTTACAAAAAATGGATATGAATCCGATTGCAATTCATAATAAAGAAAATGACATTGTGCCGTTGCAAAAAGAATTTGCAGATTTTCTTTCCCTCCATGAAATATATCAAAATGAATTATTCTTGTATCCGAAATTGTATCAACATCGTTGGGCAATCGAAGAGTTGGCTGTATCAGTTTTCGCGCAGGAATTGAAAACGCGAAGCAAAGTATCTTTGAAAAAAATATCGGACTCCTGGATACAGATTACAAATACCTGGCAAAAAGAATTGTTGTGAAGTTTATTTATTTTTTGCCATTGTGCAAAACAAAATAATCAAATATTTGCAAAATATTGTCAAAAATTTTTGGTTCTTTACCCATGGATTGCAATTTTTTATAGCTTTGCTCGCCGTATCCGGTTCGTACTAAAAAGCGGTTTATATTCAATGCTTCTCCAGCGAGCCAATCTGCTGCACTATCGCCAATAATCAAAGAGCCTTCTAAGTGCAAATGCCAATCTGCGACAGCTTGCAAAAAATTCTTTGTATGAGGTTTGCGGCAACTGCAATGATCATTGGGATGGTGCGGACAAAAATAATACGCGTCAGGTTTTGCCATTGCCAGTTTTTGATCTAATCGTTTATGAATATTTGCTAAATCTTCCCTATTGAGATAACCCCTGCCAATGCCAGATTGATTGCTGACAACAATGATCCGATAACCGGCACGTCGAAACTGGATGATTCCCTGCCGTACTTTATAAAGTATACGCAGGTTTTTGGGGTTTGAGATATAACCAGGATCAAAATTGATTGTACCGTCTCTATCCAAAAAAAGAACAGGTTTGGATATCATATTGCTTTATTTTCCGTTTCTATCATTCTGACATTGTTGTCATTCGAGCATTCTATTAGTATCTGCATTGCATTGCCTTATGTGCCACTCATGCTTGCTTTAATTGACAATTTTGATAATCATTTAACTGACAAAAAATTATTGTAAATAAATTTTTGCAAATATCTTAATGCAAATACTCTGATTTTATATTGCGCAACAAAGTAGCTTTGGGAATTGTTGCCGTGCCT
>CAZCVM010000251.1:0-4627 GCA_964501965.1 uncultured Leptospiraceae bacterium
CATCGCCGAAGACCGCGTCTGGGGACGACAGGCAGTTTCGCAAGGGTATCGGATCGTGTATGTCCCGGAGATGATCGTGTTTCACCCCGCTCGAGCAAGCCTGAACGAGTTGTTCGTTAAATGGGATCGGAACATCGCCCACGACTACCACGAATGGAGGGACGCGGGACGCAGTTGGTTGGCTTGGGTCCTGCGTGCAGCCGCCGTCATGGTTTCGCCGCTGAGGTCAGTGCTGTCCGTGCTCAGGTCGGATCGGATTTCGGGAGCGTATGCGCGTTATCTGGCGGTCGTAAGCTTGGTTCAAATTCGAGTCTATCGAGGTTTCAGAATGCTGTGGTTCAGCGCGATCCGGAAAAAAAATGAGGCGACAATCTATTGGAACCCATGAACGGTTGACTTCAATCATTGATATTAATTAGCAATATGATCCCACAAGCATAAATTATGAGAGAAAAATGCGCGCCAGTATTTGATATTTGCCGTGACCAAGAACGGTTTTCAGCAGTTAGCCTTATTGCGGCACGTCATTTTTCTGGTGCCGATTCCCGGTGTTTCTGCGTAAGATCGCTTTGATCATTAGGCATCCGGAATCTTGGATCGTTCGTAATGATGTCTAGGTCGCAGCGGCTGCCAAAGGAGTACAAGACCCACCCAAGGTGATAGCTGCGGCATTCAAGCCGGAGTGTAAGGTTTTCAGGTTCCTCGTAATGATCCGACCGCTCGATCATTGCGTTCATGATAGATCTAGTAAGCCGTTTGCGTTTGGTCTGTAACTCACCCTTCCGAGCAATAGATCGAATGATCATACCAAGATTCGAAACAAGCATGCTTTTCCGCAGCTGATTCTCGCCAAAAATCCAATTAAACCCCGTGATTGTTGCGTGACGCGCGCCATCCAGGCCGCGCTTTTCAGCATGGCTCAGAAAAAGCGCAGCCATGCCGTCCTGATGGACCGAGTACGTTTCGTAATTGTCGACCACAAGACCTTTCGGTGAATAGTAAAACCAGGGCCACTCTCCGTGTGGTCCTTGTAAACGCATCAGGGCGAACGTGGCTTTATCAGCAAGAGCAAGTGCCTCATGGGAAAAGAAACGCTGACCATAATGATAAAGAGCAGCCGTAATATAGGTATGTGTGGCAAACGATGAAAAATCCCGGCGAAATCCCCTGGGGGAATCATAAAATAAATGGGATGGCGCAACAAAATGATCCTTAATAAAATTAAACAGTTCCTTGGCTGTCGCGTCAAAATCGCAATTACCAGCTCCTTTCTGTTCAGCCATGCCAATCAGGATGATCCCTGCGTCCTGTGCCCGGAATCTCATCCAACCTGATTGGTCCTCTGTCAATACCTTGATTCGTAGGTACGTGTTGCGCTCTAATGGTACATCGAGGCGTGCGGAGGCCCACAGAGCCATGCCAAACGCATACGTCGGAACTGGCAACTCAAAAAGCAGCCGCGAGTTCTGATGGAGCAAGGAGCATAGATCATACGCGTGATCAACGAAATCATGAATGGAGGCCAGTCCGAGTATTACATTAAGTGAATAAAAAACATCCCGTGCGGGCAAGTCTTGATTCGGATCCGGCCGTCCATCAAGATGGTATATATAAGACCACCGGCTCTGTTCGCTCATGTAGCAATTTCGAAGCCCTTTTGAAACAAAGTTGGTAAGATGCGACACACTCTTCATTTTCCATCCTTTGTATCAAAGCTGGCCGTTTTTCGCCAAGCGGCGTCATTTCAACAAAGGCAACATCATGCGGCCAAGCAGGGACAGCTTAACTCGATCCTGCGAGCCCTGGCGGTCGTCATGTCTCTACGCAGGACTCTGCGACGGTCATCCAGTCGAGTCATCTGAAGGGCGTTCAATCAAGAGACCTACGGATCTAGTTCTTGATCAATGTCAAAGCATTCTTGCATTTTTTTGATCTCTTGATTCAAAGCCAAACATATTCGTGTAGCTAGCAGACTATTTATGAAATCAACGGGGTCGTGCAATGGTATACATGCTCGGCAAATCGCTTGGCGTTTCCGCCATTCCCTCAAGGTGAAATAAATCATATCTTGCGGAATGAAATACTTCTCCTACATCGCGTGCATTATTGTCTCTCACTTCAATATAGAAGTATGGGCGCACTTCATTCAACAACCGCTCGGCACCACGAAGAACCGCGCTCTCAGCACCTTCAACGTCAATTTTTACAAACGCTGGCATAGGCCAATACGAAAGTAACACATCCAACGTAACTGTCGTTACGGGTCGAATGTATTTCGGACTTTCACGGCTGAACTCTTTCATGGAGCTGCGAGCGTGACCTCGTGCGGCTACACCAAAATCAACAATGCGCACAGTGTCCATAACGGCCGTACAGAGAACTTGAATTTGAGCATAATTTCCTTTGAGTCGAAGGGCATTTCTGGAGATGAGGCTTGCATAGTAGGGGTCGGGTTCAACCGCAAACACCCACCCGCCATCACCGACACGGTTCGATGCAATTGCCGAGAAAATGCCTTGATTTGCGCCAATATCCCATACAGTCATGTCACTTTTAATGTATTTATCAGCAACCGTCATCAAGTCTCCAGCGCATTTTTTCCAACCAGGACAAATAACTCGCCAGTCTGCTCTCGGTGTCAAAAGCATCCATCCACCTCCAAATTGTTTTGGTAGTTGTTTTGGAAATACAAAGGAAAGAAGTTCACGCATGGATCAGGATCCTGATGAAGTTGTGTTTCCAAGAGTTTTGTGTAATCCGGGCCGTTGAGCGCCAATGTTCCTGTCGGCTCGTTCTCGGGTCACGCACTTCTCTTCGCAGTCGGCGACCGTACCCTGATTGGCGGGGCCGCCGCATGATGGGAGGGCAGGAAATCGAGGCGTCTCAATCGGTCCCACGGCCTTCGCGGGCCTTTGGGCTGGAGGCTCCGGACTGCCAATCTGTGCGGCTCCGACCATCCAGATCCGCTCTCTTTTCCTATGTTGTGAATAATCAGTCTTTCGATTGAAGCGGGTCCTATCTATATCCCAACTTTGACAAATCGATACCGATCATTTGCGAAGTAACCTGATTAGAGCGTTGGTAGAAATTATCAAGTACGCTCTCAATGTAAACTTTCAGCTTTCTAACATTATGATTGTACAGGCAATCAGGAACGATTGGGTTTAAGAAAATATTAGTGCCATATGCCGCTCTTCGTAAAAAAGAATCATTGCCTTTGGTCATATACCTGCTGTGGCCAATGTAGTTAAGATGCCGTAAGAATACGAGATCACTCTTTCGCCGCTCTCTCTCTTTTGTTCGTGTTAATTCCCGGAACCGCTCACTTATTGGCATGCCAATGAAACTGTACAGCCGTTCTTCAAACTCTCGACTATTCATAAGCTCGATCGGGAGAACCAGCAAATTGCTTATTCCAAACTGATCTTTGAGGTAAGCTATGAGCCTGTCGTAGAGAAAAAATTCGGGCGGACAACTTGCCCCAAATCCAGGTCTCCGTAGATCATCGAATCCCATAAATCGGTCAATTTTCGTTGTAAAAACTCTCCGGAGATGCTCGATATACGAAGACAATATTATTGCTTTTTGCTCCCTAATTACAAGAAGAAATCTCCCATAAGGAAATAGCGCTTTAAGGCGGCGTGCGCTTTCTCGGCGATCCGCCTTTCCACCAAACGGTTCAACAAGTATATTTTCATAAGAAAGCACAGGGACCAAACCTTGTGCAGCGCTACTGCGTACGCCTTCGTCGTAATACCGGTGGATTTCCTGTAGCATTTCATCAAATAAAAATGTATCGATGACTTTCACGTGTTCAATGAAAGATGATGATTGTACACCCCACGGCATCGAAAACCCGAGCTCTGGATTCTGGAACACGTGTCTTTGAAACCAAGTAGATCCGGCCTTTGGATAACCAACATGACAAAGTAATTTAAACGTATCCATGCTTTTATTCCTAAACAGGCTCCATGTCTGCCAGTATCACCCCCGCGCCCTCGCAATTAGGCTGGCGAGACCAAGTCAACAATTCAATAAAAACCGAATATGACAACCTATTTATCTAATAATATCACAGATAAAAACGTAAACCGGGCGGTAATATTCTTCACAACGCCCTGCGGTTAAGTTCCGATGCTTCGCTGTAGAGCTCGATTAGCCGCTCAGCCTTGTTCGGCCACAATCCTTCAGCCTGAACCCGTGCCCGCGCTCCTTCGCTCAGTCGACGGCGAAGTACTTGATCATGCGTCAGCCGCCGAACGACGTCGGCGACGTCGCGCCCCAGTTGCTCGGGTGTTTCCACCGCAACCTTGATACCGGACTTCGCGTCGACGATCCAGCCGGGACCGCCGACATCGACGGTCACCACGGGCAAGCCCCAGCGCATGGCTTCGTACAGCACGCCGCCCATCGGTTCGCGGAAACTCGGGAAGACGAAGACATCATGCTCCTTATACAGACGTTCGACCGTTTCGCGAGATGTCCCACCGAGGAACCGCACGCGATCCGAAACGCCGAGCGCGGCGGCCTCGGCCTTGCAGATCTCAACCTCCTCGCCGCCACCGGCACTGGTCAGGGTGATCCCTGGCAGGTCCCGCAGGTGCGCGAGGGCGCGGACACAGTCGCG
>CAZCVM010000252.1:0-4621 GCA_964501965.1 uncultured Leptospiraceae bacterium
GCACGGTTAAAAAGAGCAGCTACATACAAAAGTAAACTATGGGTATATTTAGCATGGAGATCTTCAAGATACAAGGTTAATGGTTCTGTTTTATTTGGTGCTGATGACTTTGCTTCAATAAAATATAGACGCTCCTGCTGTTCACCCTTTACTAAAGCAATAAAGTCACAGGCTTTGACATTTTGCAGATTCAGAAAAAATTCCTGCTTATCCAAAGCAAGAACCCTGCCTCTGGGAAAACGGAATTTCATCCCTGATTCTAAAAAATAATCATTATTCATAATCAAGTTCTATCTCTTGTTCATATAATGAAACAGATGTTTCAACAATCGGATTCTCCGGCATACCTTTCAGTAAATCATGGCTGTGAACCTCAGTATCTGTCAAAGAAACAACGGGTAGGGACTTTTTGTTTTTCAAGGCAATAAGCTGTAGTTTCTTTATTACAAAGTATGAATGTGTCGCAATAAAAATCTGAACCCCCTGTTCTACAATAAGATTCAGTATATCCAGATACAAAACGATTGCGTTGGGATGCAGTGCTGATTCAGGTTCATCAATAAAAAGAACAGTCTGAGGCGTAATAATCCTATTGCCAAGCAATCTGTCAATGATGGCAATTTTTTTTATACCTTCCGCTGTTATTGATATTGGATAACGTGATTGTCCTTTAATAAAAAACCATTCGTTATCTATAAAATCAACCCTGCCATCAATAATATCCCCCAACCCTTTTCTCGCGTCTGCAAAACTCTTCCAGTTTTTCCCCTGCTGGGTTGGCTTACCAACAGCTTTTACAAGATCATAATAGGTATCATCAAATCCAAACTGCATATCAATTTCTCTGGATTGCCTGATGATTGAATCTAAAGATAAAATCTCTTTTGCTGGTAAATAGACAGAATTGGCTTTTCTTCCCTGTGAAGGATCTACTGAATCGCCAACACCTTTCTCTGCCGACTGCCCAAAAGAAAACATGACTTTTTCATTATCAACATTTGATTCATATCTAAACCTTTTGCCTTCGCCTTTAGTAACCAGATCGCCAATTTTTTTTAACTGAAACGTCCATTTCAACTTATCATCTAAAATCTGCCTGAACGTGCGTTTGTCGTTCCCCCGTTGATACTCCTCGATTGATTTAATCGCTGTATAAAGGGTTTTCAGTAAAAGCGACTTACCCCTGCCGTTTTCTCCAATGATAACATTAAAACCCGCACTGGTTTTCAATTCTAAATTATGGATTGGACCACAATTTTGTATATTGATATCTTGTATCATTTTCTATCTCTATCCATAATACATAATCCTTCATAGCCCACTCCAAATAGTCACATGAAGCAACACTCTCTCAATCCGTTTCTGATTATTCTCATATCATTTAATGGTAAAACCCAGTACCTTCATCAAAGATTACATATTGTGCCAGTCAAGCTCTTTTTTAATCCTGATACAACCTTTGGTAAACCCTTTGTGATACGGCTATGCAACCTTTTGTGATGTGTGCTTTGGGTTCAATTTTGAAAACAGAAATCAGGGTCAGAAATCAGGGTCTGTCCCCATGTAACTTCTCAAAACAGGGTCTGTCCCTGCATACCCTGCGTAGGGTCTGTCCCCGTGTACCTTCTCAAAACAGGGTCTGTCCCTGCATACGAAAAAATCAAGCTCTGTCCCCATTTTCTACATTTTCTAGGTTTTCTAGAGCTGGGTTTTTAAATAACTATTTTTTTTTAAATAACTATGGTCTTAAATGACAGCTCTGTCCCCGTGATTCCTGTCAGGATTACTCGTGCAAGACGATTTGTGCTGTAATCGCACTGTCCCTGCAAACCAAACCTGTCCCTCTGTCCCTGCAAACTGCAAAATCAGGGTCTGTCCCTAGGGTTGTTCCTGGATCAAATCAGGGTCTGTCCCTTGGGTCGGGGTCTGTCCCCATAATCCAGCAAATCCTTTGGCTCCAGACAGTCCCCATAATTTAATACTTTATCCATATCTCGAAGCTCTTGATGATCTTTATCCAGCAAATCCTTTGGCTCCAGACAAAGAGCTAAAGCAAACTTTTCCAAAATTTTTAATGTAATATTTCTTTCTCCTCTTTCTACAGATCCGACATAAGTACGATGCAAATCGCACAATTCTGCAAATTTTTCTTGAGAAACTCCTTTGAGTTTGCGGTATTTACGGATATTTTTTCCCACAATAGTATTTAAATTACTTGCCATAAGTTATGATATCATTTTGATGACTATAAGTCTACAGACTATAAGTAGCATTTTTTTTTAATTGAAATGTATATATACTGCTGGAATTTCAATTTTATGGTTTGAGTTGTCCAAAAGAAACTATCTTCAAGTAAACTTATCATCTTATCATCAAGGGCAGCCTGATAAACATAATTGGCTACAAAAATTTTTAAAAAGGTCGATGCCATGCCAGACACAAACTCTAAATGCATTCTTATTGTGGAAGATGAACCCACTACAGCACAAATGATTGGCTATGTTTTGGGAAAAAAAGGATATCAAACCATAATAGCACCCACTGGCGAAAAAGCTGTAGAAATCGCTCTTGGCCCGAAAAACGAACAGCAAATAGAACATCGAGCACAACAACAAATTGATCTTATATTAATGGATATCGAGCTTGGAATGGGAATAAACGGTCTCACTGCTGCGAAACGAATCCTGGAACACCGATTTTTGCCCATTGTTTTTCACACACGCCACCAAAAAGAATACTATTTTGCGGAAATAAAAAACATTATCCGGTTTGGCTATGTACTCAAAGACCATGGCATAAAAATTCTGGAATCCACAATTGAAATGGCACTTGATCTCATAGAAATGAATCTTAAAAGCGAAGCCAAATACAAAGACTTGTACGCATTGCTCGAAAAGCCAGAAAACTATATGCTATTCCAATTGCAAACTATATCCAATAAAAATATGATTTCCCAGTTTAGCCCGTCTATACAAGACATTTTGGGGATACCAGACAAATCCCTGGGTATAAGGGAAAAAATCCGTACCTGGTATTGCAACATCCATCCAGAAGACAGAAAACGGATCAAATCCAAAATACTCCTGGCCAAATCGCCACCATTCATATTTCAACAAATGATGCGTTATTTGCATCCGCAAAAAGGACTTATTTGGCTGGAAATACGCGCCAAAGCATTCTTGGATATAGATAATGGCCAACACAGACTGACAACAAATGGTATCATCATTGATATTTCGGATCAAATTTCAGATCAAATGGCGGAGCAAATGCGACAAAAGCATATCAAAAATATCCTGGCCAGTATCCGAAAAGTAAATCAATGGATAACAAAATCAAAAAACGCTACGCAACTTATCCAACAAAGCTGCTATGAATTGACAGAAGCCCAGGGATATACCAATGCCTGGATCGCGCTGATTGAACCTCAAAGCGAACCATACTCAGATACAGCTAAACCAATATTAATCGATATTGCAAGTCAAAAAATTGATCGCATAAAAGAAATGAAAAATAATATCCTTGCCGGACATTGGCCTTATTGCATCCAAAAAACAATGCAAAGCAAATCTGTCATGGTAATAGAAAATCCTATTGCTGTATGCGGACAATGCCCCCATCATAATGAATACCTGGATCATGCTGCTATTAGCTGCGTGCTTTCATCTGATGACAAAATATATGGCACTATCACCTGTACCATTGCCAAACAATTTGCCTGCCTGGAAGAAGAAAAAACTATTTTCCAGGAACTGGCCAATGATTTGGGCTATGGGCTTCATTTTTTAGAAATAAAAAATACACTACAGCAAAAACAAGAACAACTTGCCCTACTCAATGCTTCCAAAGATAAATTTTTCGCGATCATGGCCCATGATTTGCGGGGTCCTATTGGCGGCGCGTACAAACTTACAGAAATGATACTTGAAAACCTCTATGAATACAGCTATGATGAAATTTATGATCTTATCAAAACTTTGTATGAATCCTCATCCGAACTATTCAAACTTGTCTCAAATTTACTGGAATGGACTCGCATCCAGAGAGAAAAGGCAGAATACAACCCCAAATACGTTGAGCTGGGAGCAGCTATCAACCGCATTCTTAGTCTTTATAAAAATACATTGGCCACAAAAAATATTCAGACTAGACTCTACATACTCGGTCAAACAGATGATTTGCCAGTATATACGTTTGCGGATGAAAACATGCTGCACACTATTTTGCGCAATTTAATAAATAACGCGATAAAATATTCTTTTCAAGGTGGCCGCATAGAAATCTATATAACAGAAATTGAAAATCAATTTCTTCAGATTTCTGTCCAGGATTTTGGTATTGGCATCAAAGAAGATCAAAAAGACAATATTCTCACTTTGGATCAGAAATCTATGAGTATGGGAACTTCCGGCGAGCAAGGATCAGGTCTTGGACTGATTTTGATTCAGGAATATATTTCTATGCATGGCGGAAAACTCTGGTTTGAATCTCAACCAGGCCAGGGAAGCATTTTTCATTTTACGCTCAAAAAGCATGACATTTCCGAACCAGCCCAGTAAAAAAGTCCCCGTATATATATCCATTATCTTTTTTATCCTGTCACAAAAAAAAGAAGATTTTT
>CAZCVM010000253.1:0-4603 GCA_964501965.1 uncultured Leptospiraceae bacterium
ATCTTTGACCTTAAAATGGAATCCAGCGCATACGACCTTATTGGGCGGAGATTACCGGAGAATCCAAAAAATCTTCTTTCGATATTGTTCTATGGATGACCCAGATGCGAACTTGGACGAAAAATTGGATTTATCTCCCCATGAAGATATTGCAGCTTTGTTCTTTTCGCATCGCTGGATGGTTTTCAAAAAATTATTTTTTGATACAGGTTTGCATTGGGATTATTATGAATCAGTGGGCAATCATTTGAACGCCCGAGTTTCTATGGGCCTGGAAATTGTTCCCAAAACCTGGTTCAAGCTTATTTACGCAGATGCTTTTCGGGCTCCCAACAAATGGGAACAAAACGGCGGGTTCTTTGTCCAGGGCAATCCAAATCTTGAACCAGAAACAATACAAATGCAAGAAATGGTATTGTTTCACCAGGGGCGGATATGGACCGGACAAGCTAGTTTGTACCGGTATCAGGTTGAAAATGGTATATACGCAAATGAAGAAGGTTCCTTTGCCAATAGCCGCAAAAAAATCAGTGGCATAGGCGGCGAGATGGAAGTCAAAATTCAATTGACTAGCTGGTATATTTTTGCCAATTTTAGCAGCGCGAAAGTGCAAAACAAAAACCAAATAGACTTGGATCACGGCAATGATTTATCCTTTGTGCCGCTGTACACCGCAAAAGCAGGAGTCATCAAAAATTTACTAGCAAATTCTACGGTTATCAGCGGAGAAGTACTCTGGGCTGGACCAAGAAAAAAAACAGACGATCAACAAAGCACGATGCAGCCCTACATTGTCGGCAATGTATCTATTCAGTACCGCGCAACAAAAAACTTGCGTTTTTTGGTACGGGTAGAAAATATCTGGGATCAAAAATACGCACATCCATCTTTTGCCGGAGACCTGAGTAGTTATTATATGAATAGCGAACACAAAGTATTCCAAATACCCGCGCCTGGACGAACTTTCACACTCCGCACTACAGTCTTATTCTAAAAGACCTAAGTATAATTATTATAGCCTAAAAAAATCACAGCAGATTTGCTGTGATTTTTTTTCATCTATTTCATTTATTTTTTATTTCTTCTATTTCATTTCTTATATTATTTTTGCAATTTATAAGAAATAAAAAGTGGTGCCAGACCCAAAATGACTACAATAACGCTTACCATAGCATTCCAGCCGGTATAAAGCAAACTGCTTCGCAGCATATACAAAGAAAAAAGCACAAATAATGCCGGAATCACCGGATAAAGCGGCACAGAAAAAACTCTAGGCAAATTTGTATCTTTGTAACGCAGCACAAATAACGACACTCCGGTCATAACAAAGAAAAACCAAAATGCCGGAGTCGTATAATCAACCATTGATTCTAAACCACTTTTGGTTATGCTTCCCAGTGCGATCAAGCCGAAAGAAATCATTGCCTGAAAAACCAAAGCTGTTGCCGGGGTCTGGCGATTCTCATGCCATTTATTCATAAACCGAAAAATCCAAAAATCTCGGCCCAGCGCATAATTGCTACGCGCTCCGGTGATAATTGTGGCATTGGTCGTGCTCAGAGCGGCCATTATCAGTATCAGACTAATAATAAAAACATAATTTTTGCCCAAAGCCAGCTCAACCATTTTTTGAGGCGCGTCTGACTTGGATAAAATTTGCATCCCAAGTGATTGCAATAAAGCATAATTTATGAGCAAATAAATGATGGTAATGCTGCCTATACCCAGCATTAAAGCGCGGACAATATTTTTACTTGGATTTTTTATTTCCGCAGAAACATAGGCAGACTCATTCCAGCCACCAAAGGTCAACAAAACAAAGACCATTGCCATACCAAAACCTGAGGCAGTCAAAGATTTTGCGTTTGCACTCGCTTCCGGCAACTGGAGTTCAGGGGCAAAAAAAGAAATCAAAACCAAAAACACCAAACCAAGATAAATACTGCCGCTCAAAATTTTTTGGGTCCATTTACCTTCTTTGATACCCGCATAATTCAAAACAGTCAACAGAAAAACAACCATTAGTGCGTACAAAGAAGAGGAATAACTTCCCAAAGAAAAATAGCGGCTCAATTCATCGCCAATAATAAAGGCCATTAACACGATAGAACCAGGCTGGATCACCATCATTCTAGTCCAGGCAAATAAAAATCCAAAACCTCGGCCATAGGAACGCTGCAAATAATAATAATCTCCTCCGGCATGCGGATATGTTGTCGCCAACTCGGCATAAGTCAAAGCCCCAATAAGAGAAATAATGCCTCCTAACAACCATACCAATAAAAATTCATTGCCAGTGGTCACATTTGCGGCCACTAAGCTAGGAAACTTAAAAATTCCAGCCCCAATCACAATACCTACAATAATGGCTGTAGTGTCCCACAAATTGAGGCTTTTTTTTACTTCATTGGATGCTTTGGATGCATTGGATACGTTAGTTTTATTTTCCATAAATATATTCGGTCTTTCTTATTATTTTAATATTTGAACCCATTTTTTCATTTTTTCAATTTCAACTATAAAAAGGTACATATTCTACTATTATAGTATATAGTAAATTAGCAAAATAGAATAAATAGGCATGAAATTGGTATGCAAAGTCTCTACCATTCCATGATTGAAATCCATGATTGAAAAAAACCTAATTCCAAAATATTGATAAATTCGTCACCTGTTTTTTGTTTCCGGGCCTCAAAATTTTCTTAATTATCTGAAGACCCAGAAACAAATTAATCTTGACACCCTGATACTCTCCTAAATCATTCTATAGTTATTTAAAAACAAATTCGCAAACACATTTTATGGGTTTGCTTTCAAATCAAAACGCATTGAAAACAAACATTATGAAACACAATCAGGAGGATTTTATGGTGACCAAATCAAAAAATAAGGGTCGCAACTGGCTAAGCATTGCTTTCTTGGCAATGGCAGCCGTATTAACGAACAACTCTGCCTTTGCTGTGACAGATGGCGGACTTTTTTATGTAGTTCCTATTGGAGCTGCTATTGCTTTGATTTTTGCTTTAGTAACCGCTATGGGAATACTAAAAAAACCAGAAGGCAATGAAAAAATGGTAGAAATCGCGAATGCTGTGCGCCAGGGAGCGGACGCTTTTTTGCGAAGACAATATCTATCCATTGCCATTTTTATGGGCGTGGTATTTTTTCTATTATTTGCTATATACGGCACTGATTCTACATTGGATTTAATGACTCCAGTGGCTTTTTTGACCGGAGGCCTTAGCTCTGGACTGGCCGGTTTTATTGGCATGCGAATAGCCACCAGATCCAATGCTCGCACAGCAAATGCTTCACAGGATTCTTTGAATGCCGGCTTACAAATCGCGTTTAGCTCTGGAACCGTTATGGGAATGACCGTTGTCGGCATGGGCCTATTGTTTACCTCGGTATGGTTTATTATAATGGGATATTTGGAACCCAACAACCTGACAAAAGTCACCACGAACTTATTTGCGTTTGGTATGGGTGCTTCATCGGTTGCGTTATTCGCGCGTCTCGGCGGCGGTATCTATACAAAAGCTGCTGACGTGGGTGCAGACCTGGTCGGTAAAGTTGAAGCAGGTATTCCGGAAGATGATCCCCGCAATCCAGCAACCATAGCGGACAATGTGGGTGATAATGTGGGTGATGTTGCCGGTATGGGAGCGGACTTGTACGAATCCTATGTGGGCTCTGTTGTGGCGACCATGTCTTTGGGCGCATCCGCCTGGGGCATTATCAAAGGCACAGATCAATACGGTGCTGTTGTCGCGCCCATGATATTGGCTGTTTTTGGTATTTTTGCTTCCATACTCGGACGCTACATTGTGCGCACCAAAGAAGGTGCTACACAAGAAAACCTATTGTGGGCATTGCGCAAAGGAATTTATGGAGCCTCCCTATTTTTTGTGATTGTTTCCTATATATTGGTCGTTTCTGTTTTTCAATTGCCACTGGGTATTTATATTGCCCTGATTGCCGGTCTCGTTGCTGGCAACATCATTGGCTATTTTACAGAATACTATACCGCTGATACATACAAACCTACCCAGCATGTAGCAAAAAACGCAGAAACAGGCCCGGCTACGGTCATTATTGCTGGCTTAGCTGTGGGTATGCGTTCTACAGTGATTCCGGTGATCACAATTGTTGTGGCAACCCTGGTTGCGTATATTGCAGCTAAGAGCGGAGCTCCTAACGGTGTAAACGAAACCACTCTCGGTCTGTACGGTATTGGTATGGCTGCTGTTGGAATGCTATCCACTTTAGGTATCACATTGGCCACAGATGCTTATGGTCCAGTCGCGGACAACGCGGGCGGGGTCGCTGAAATGGCCGGCTTGGATCCCAAAGTAAGAGAACGCACAGATGCTTTGGATTCTTTGGGCAACACAACTGCTGCCACTGGTAAAGGCTTTGCGATTGGTTCTGCAGCGTTGACAGCTTTGACTCTGTTGGCTGCGTATTATGATGTATTGAGTCACAGTGCAGATTACGGAACTTTTGTCAAAAATCTCGATTTTAAAATATCAGATCCTGTGGTTATCTCCGGTCTGTTTATTGGTGCTATGACGCCATTCTTATTTGCTGCAATGACAATGGA
>CAZCVM010000254.1:0-4580 GCA_964501965.1 uncultured Leptospiraceae bacterium
GAAGAAGGCGTTTTGCTGTTGTTGGCGGATTCTACCAATGCGGCGAGAACTGGATACACGAAGTCTGAGTCAAGTACTGGAAAAAGTATGCGGGAAATAGCCGCCAAATCAACGGGCCGGATCATTGTGGCGTCATTCGCGTCCAATATTCACAGAATCAAGCAAATCCTGGAAATATTTATCGAACAGAAAAGAAAGATAGCACTTTCTGGAATGTCCATGATTAAAAATGTGGAACTAGCGAGGCAATTGGGTTATTTGGATTTTGATGATGCTGATCTGATCAGTCTAAATGATATGAAATATTATTCCAGTAATGAAATAGGAGTTTTGACGACCGGTTCACAGGGAGAACCGTATTCGGCACTAAGCCGAATAGCTAACGGCAATCACCAGCAAATAGCGATAAAAAAAGACGATACGATTATTATTTCTGCCTCTGTTATTCCAGGAAATGAAAAACCTGTGGCAGATATCATAAATAAATTGATGGCCCAGGGAGGCACTGTACATTATAGTGGTATAAACGGTATTCATGTCAGTGGGCATGGCAGCAGGGAAGAACTAAAAACAGTATTCAATTTGACTAGACCCAAATTTTTTATTCCTGTACACGGAGAATACCGGCATTTGAGTGCTCATGCGGATCTGGCAAAAGAAATGCATATACCGGATGAAAATATCGTTGTGGCATTGAATGGAGAAGTCATTGTTGTAGACAAAAATCAAATTAAGAAAAAGGGCAATGTGCCTGCCATGGAAGTTTATGTGGATGGTTTGGGAGTCGGCGACATTGGCCAATCTGTTTTGAAAGAACGCAGTGCATTGGCGGAAAATGGTATTGTAGTTGCTGTTGTGGTCATGAGTAAGGATGTTTTGTTGCTGGAAAAGCCGCGCATTTTTATGCAGGGAGTTTTTTATAGCCGCAAAGCAGATGAAATCATTCATGCATTGCAAGGCATCATTGAAAGAATAGTGGAAAAAGCCCAACAGAGCAAAAAAAACACTGGACTGGATAGTAAAATCCGCAATGGTATACGCAGATTGTTGTATACTAGGGTCGGACGCAAGCCTGTGGTCTATGTTGACATGGTTATCATAGATATTTAGATTTGGATATTTTGATTTATGGTCGGCAAATAAAGCAAGTAACAGAAAAAAGACAATTGTATAGAGCAAATTTTTTTGTTTACAATAAAGTAACTATTTTTTATGTTAGTAAATAAAGTGATAAGTCTAGGTGAGGTACAGTATGGCTGCTAAAGGCGAAGGGCCAAATAGTGTGATTGGCCAGGGTTCTATTTTTGAAGGCAAGTTTTTTATTAATGGGTCTTTGCGGGTGGACGGCAAATTTGAAGGCGAGATCATTACCAATGAAGACATGGTGATTGGCGAACATGGTCGCGTCAAAACCAATATCAAGGCCAAACGGGTGTTGGTCTCTGGTATTGTGGTTGGCAATATTGAAGCAGATCAAGAAGTTATGGTAAGAAGCAATGCCAAAGTTCTGGGCAATATGAAAACCCCCAATATTGATATTGAAGACAATGTTCTTATCAAGGGAGAAATGCTTATCACCGGACCGGCGGAAGAAAAACAAAATATTCAAAGGTTGATTGAAGATTCATACAATAGGTAATCATACTGCTGGCAAAGCGGTAAATTTATTCAGTGTAGGATGTTTTTTATATAATATCTATCAAAGCATTGTACGATAATACATCCATAAGGTTTTTTTTGAAAAAAACTTATGGATATTTATGGTTGTATACGCTTTGGCAGGATAAAACTCTATAATAGCTTGGTTTTTTTATGATTAAAAGAAAATTTGGTTTTTGGGACAAGTTTGTTAAGAATTTTTCCATGACGTATATTGGTTATGGAAAGTTTTTGTATTATTATCGCAATCCGCGTACCAGAGAAGTGACTTATGGCAAATTTGATCTTGGTACTCGGCGCACCAAATTTGTTTTGTCTTCCTTGCTGGGAAGTGTCGTTTTTTTTAGTTTTTTTACCTATTATTTTTATGGCAGTCCCGCACCGGCAACTCCTCCCAATAATCAGAAAAACGCAATTTTTTCAAAAGTCTCTCCTGACACATCGGGATTCACTGGCGATTTTTCATTAACCAAATTGGACAATCCTAATGATATTGAACCCAGTTCTATTTCCAAAGACGATATAAGCTTTTCAAGTCTACTATGGAAGGAAACCAGAGATTTGCTAAGCAAATTTGAGCAAAAGCCGGACAACGGAGCATTAACCCAATTGACCAAATTGCAAAATCTGGAAAATGACCCTAAACTCAAAGCATTCCAACAAAGCAAAACCAAATCAGTCAATTCCATTGCAACAACAATCGATGATGATGACACAGAAAAAATGAAGCAAGCATTTATGCTTTCAGATGCTACGTCCTATAGTCCAGAAGATAGCCAAGGAAAAGTTAGAATTCATTATTATACAGTTCGTAAAGGGGACAGTGTCGGCCATTTGGCTAGAAAATTTGGTGTTTCGCCTCATACCATCGGCGGAGCATCACACAAAATAACCAATATGGATGAATTGTGGCCAGGAACGAAATTGGTTTTGCCGTCTAGAGACGGTATTGTCCGCAAAATCAAGCCCGGACAAACTTTGGCTATGGTCGCCAATAAATACAAAATTTCTCTGGAAAGAATCATTGCTCTCAATACTTTTGAAGATCCGGACAATATTCCAGTGGGAACTTATGTGTTTTTGCCGGATGTAAAACCAGCCAATCTATTTGTTGGGTTTATGTGGCCTATCAAGGGAAACAAGTTTATTACTAGTCCGTATGGATGGCGTATTCACCCAATACTGGGTAGACGTCATTACCATTCTGGTATGGATTTGCGTATTAGTTATTCAGGCATCAGGGCAGCCAAATCCGGTAAGGTAGTTTTTGCCGGCTGGATGGGTGCGTATGGTAAAACAGTGGTCATTTCTCATCCCGGCCGTTTGAAGACTTTGTATGCTCACAATTCCCGTTTGTATGTTCGGGCCGGGCAATATGTGCGTCAAGGACAATGGATTGCAAAATCTGGCAATACGGGCCGGTCTACAGGAGCTCATTTGCATTTTGAAATCTGGAAAAATGGCAAACACACCAATCCTTTGCGTTATTTGCGCAAAGCAAAATATAGTGTATACGGCAAAAGATAGCATTTTTTTTAGGTATGTTTTTGAACAATGAATGACAAAGAGAAAGTGCTATTGCAACAAGATGAGAGGATTGCGATCCCAGCTAACGGCTGGGAAAGTGGATTGCAGAGTACTTGCCCTGAATGCGGGCAGATGTTTTCAGGCCGTATGCAAGCTTTGACCTTAAAGAATGCGGATTCCAAAAATACTAGCATTGCAAATAATATGCAACAAAGAACACAGGATCAAGATGAGCAAATAGTGATATCTAAGGAAAAGGAAGCCAATGAAGCGAATAATAAAATCATTGGCTATTTTTTGCAGGGCAAATGTGAGCATTGTGGCAAGCAAGTACGCTCTGATTCCTTTTATTGCATACCTTTTACCCCCAAGCAATGGATCTAACAGAAAAATTTTTTCAATCATTAAAGCATCTCAATAAAGAGCAGCGCAGTATTGTGTTGGCTCCAAAAAGCTGGAAACGAATTGTTGCCGGTGCTGGCACAGGAAAGACCACTTTGCTTATTCATCGGCTTTTGTATTTGATTGTCCAGATGGATATGGCTCCGGAAAAAATATTGGCGATAACTTTTACGCGCAAAGCTGCTTTTGAGATGAAAGAACGATTGGCCCGAATTTTTGAGCAAATGGATTATCCGGTTCAGGCAATGCCCTGGATTGGCACATTTCATGCTTTTGCCTGGTATTTGTTGCGCCGCAAAATGCTTCCCAATAAAGCCTGGAAGATTCTTTCTGACACTGCTGGCACAAAAGCCAAATGGTCTTTGGTCTCCCAATACCAGGATAGGGCAGAATATATGCCTTTATCGATTTTGTTAAAACGCAAAAACGCGACTGATACCAATTTGTCGGATGTATTTTCAGAAATTGAATACAAATGGCAGCAATGGAAACAGCAAAACCGATATTATGAGTTTGATGATTTTTTGCCAGCGTTAATAGATTTGTGGGATACAGATCCAACCTATGAAAAGAATATAAGAAAAAATTATCATGCTGTTTTGGTGGATGAATTTCAAGATACTAATGAAGAACAGATGCGGTTTTTGCAGCGACTGATAGAACCATCCCATGAATTTTTGGCTGTGGGCGATGATTGGCAAAGTATTTACGGTTTTCGTTATGCCCGTGTTCAAAATTTTATAGATTTTGAATATTATTTTCCCGGCAGCAAAACATATAAACTGGTACGCAATTATCGGTCTGCCGCTCATATTGTTCGGTTTTCCAATGCCATATTGCGTCTCAATAAAGCAAGAGTCAAAAAAAAATTGGTTAGTACTAGGAGCAAAGGAAGTCCAGTTCGATTGTTTTTGTTTATGAAACAAAAACAATTGCTGGAATGGCTGGGTGAAAAATTGAAATCAGATACCGATGCGCGTATTTTGGTACGC
>CAZCVM010000255.1:0-4580 GCA_964501965.1 uncultured Leptospiraceae bacterium
TGCCACCAAAGCAGCCAGTTTTTTATTGTACGTTGAAATTGATTAAAGAATTAAAAAAAGAATGTAGTATTAAAATATTGGAAAGATTTAGGAAATTTGTAGGAGAAAAATATGATTTATAATCCCACAAAAGACTTCAAAAAAGTTTCATATCAAAGATGGGGCAGAATAATAATGGTGATAGCACTGAGTTTTTTGCTGTCCTGCGAAGCAAACAATAAAGTAGACGCGCAAAATATTTATCAGGCCAAAAATAAGCCGCTGAAAGCGGAAAATATTAAGGTGACCTTTATCGAGCTGGGATCGGTCAATTGTGTGCCCTGCCGAATGATGCAGAAAGTGATGCATCAGATAGAAGAAAAATACGGGGATCAGGTCAAGATTATTTTTTATGATGTCTGGACTGCTGAGGGAAAACCATACGCGAAAAAATACGGCATTCGCGCGATCCCGACACAGGTTTTTCTTGATAAAAATGGCAATGAATATTTCCGGCATGTGGGGTTTTACCCTTTTGACGCAGTGGAAGAAATTCTAAAAAAACAAGGCGTTCAATAATGTTCTTGGAAATCATTTCAAATTTGCACCATTGGCTCAATGCTTCATTGTATTTGGCTTTTTTTGCTGCTATGCTTTGGGGCGTTTTGAGTATCATAGCCAGTCCATGTCATCTTGGCAGTATACCGCTTATTGTTTCCTTTATCAATGGTCAGGGGAAAGCCAGTCAAAGAAAGGCTTTTGTTTTGTCGTTGAGTTTCTCTATAGGTATGTTAATGACCATTGCTTTGATCGGTCTTTTGACCGGACTTTTGGGAAGGATGTTGGGCGACATTGGCAAATGGGGCAATTATTCTGTGAGTTTGGTGTTTTTTATTTTTGGCTTGCATTTAATGGATTTGCTTCCATTGCCTTTTTTGCAAAAATCCGCAAATCCAAATATTAAGGGCAAGGGAATCTGGCCGGCATTTTTGCTGGGATTGATTTTTGGTATTGCGCTTGGGCCATGTAGTTTCGCGTTTATGGCTCCGGTTTTGGCTATAGCGTTTCAAAGCGGTCAAACAGATTTTGTTCAAAGCATAGTCTTGATCAGTGCTTTTGCGATTGGTCATTGCCTGGTGATAGTATTGGCTGGTACTTTTTCTGAAACAGTATTTCGTTTTATGAATTGGGATAGCAAGGCCAAAGGGACGCAAATTGTCCGAAAAGTGAGCGGCGCATTGGTTATTTTGGCTGGGATATATTTTTTGTATACCACTTTTTAATGCATTCGAAGATTCACAGAAATCATAGGCAATACTGAATATTTTTTTGTTAAAAATTGAAAAGCAGCAAAAAAGAAAGTTTTCGGTCTTTTTGTATTTGACATGAAAAGTGCAGGAAATAATCATATATATTGAGAATACTTTGGTTTTTACTTTTTTTTCACTGTTTTAATGAAAATAAAAATAATGGATTTTATCAATGGATACACTTACAAAAGCCAGATACGAGATGCGTGCCAGTATTATCAAAGCTATTGCGCATCCGAGCAGATTGTTTATTGTCGAAGAACTGCAAAAAAATGAACGCAATGTTGGTGATTTGACGGACTTGATTGGCGCGGATACATCCACAGTATCGAAGCATTTGAGTATATTGAAAAATATTGGTATCGTCGGGCATCGCCGCGAGGGAACCTCTTTGATATATTATTTGCGGACTCCGTGTATACTGAAATTTATTGGCTGCGTCGAAGATGTCATGAAACAAAATGCCACAGAGCAAACCCTGATGGTTTCCACCTGTCAATTGAATTGAAATCCATGGAACGAAATGGTTTTGGATTATGGCCAGGGCAGAGCATATATTGTCCAATTTATTTTTAATATTTTTTGGAGTGACCAATATGCCATTTATTGAAAAAAAAGATGAAAACTTATTCGAAGAATATCAGTTTTTCTATCAAAGCGTAAAAAAAAATAAACTTCTTATTGTTGTTGTGGGAATAATCCTTTTTTTAATTGGAGCAATCTTTCCGGTTGTAGATATATTTGGTCTACATGATGTTATGGAAATGCCCCAAAACCGTTATGCATGGGAATTTGCTATCTTTTTTTGGTTTTTTTGTATATTGCTGCTTTTTGCATGGAAGAAACAAAATAGGATTTTGGCAAATGGCTTATGGGACGAAAGCAAAATGATCCAGGAGATGATCCGCCTAACGGAATTAAAAATTGCCACATCCGGTCAGTTGAAATTTCACATTACACCGATGAAAACAGTTTTCTCGCTATCTACTTTCATCCTGATAATAATCTATTTAAGTGTTTCCATGCAAATTTTAGGAGGCAATGATGATTCATTGATTGATAAAGCAAAGTGGCTGGAAAATATTTTTTCTACATCTGGTTGATGAGTTCAATAATAAGATTAAATTAAATTTTTCGTATCAATTTACCCAAAAAGAGAATAAAAACGTCTCCCAGGGAAACGCACTTTTTTATTTAAATTATCAATTACAATATCCAGAATCACTTGGCCCAGAATTTTAGCTTCATTACTTTGGACTGATAATATAGATTGCCATAATAGTTTAAATTAAAGCATTTCTATCCTCAACTACTTTCAAAGCCTGGCCGGAATGTAATTACGCAGGCGTTAATAAATTGATCCCATTTCTTTCAACTTTTTTATTTTGGACAATGATTTCATAACACTTCCACGATCAGAATGCAGTTTTATACTCTTATGGTTAATATTTTGTTTTTGACATGTCTCTATCATTAACCGCTTGGCGAAAAATTTGAACATCTATAATCAATTCTGCCTGTTTTAAATTTTTTGTCAATTTACTGACTTCCTTTTTTAATTTTTCATTCTCTAATAATAAATCTTTTTGCTGTTGTTTTTCTTAGCAACTCACCAATTTTTCCTTTAGGTGTTTTTGCGGCTTCTTCGCAAATCGCAATTTTTTCGGAATTGCTAAATTTACGTCTTTTCGGCTTTGCTGAAACATAAGTCGACGATTCAATATTTCCCATATTTTCACATTCTGCTTGAATTTCCAAAATTTTTTTTGGGGTTGCACTTTGTTCGGCAATCCCCAAAGTATTGGCTTCGCCAAGCTTTTGGAAGGCCTCTTTTTGTTCTACCCCAAAAAAATTCTCACTTTTTTTATCATTCATGTCAATTCTCCTTGCCGCACCTCTACACTATTTTTTAAAAAAAAGTGTCTCATTCCACATTGACACAGAGGGTAATCATTCTCGCTATTCTTTTATTTACCTTGAAAAACAGGCTTGCGTTTTTCGATAAAGGCATTCAAAGCTTCTTTTCGGTCCGTGGTAGGGATGATGTTCTCATAGGCCTGGGTCTCTAAGGCTAGGCCTGTTTGAATATCTGTTTGCATACCATGCTGTATCGCGAATTTTGCCTGGGTAATGGCCAACGGGCCGCATTCATTGATTTCTTTGCACAATTGCCAGGCCATATCCAAAACTTCCGATGCTGGACATACATGATTGACCATACCTAGCTTCCATGCTTCTTCTGCTTTGATGCGTTTTCCGGTGAGAATGAGTTCTTTGGCTTTGGCCACACCAATGATACGGGGCAGCCGCTGAGTCCCGCCCGCGCCCGGTATAATGGCTAGCCTGGTTTCCGGTAAACCTAGTAAACTGTTTTGCGCTCCAATGCGGATATCACAGGCCAATGCCAGTTCCAGGCCACCGCCCAGTGCTGTACCATTCATTGCGGCCAGAACAGGCTTGGCAAAGTTTTCAATTTTGGTAAATAAGGTTCTGATGGATTGGACAAAGTGTTTTACTTCGTTTTCATTCATGGTTTTGCGTTCTTTGAGATCCGCGCCGGCGCAAAAAGCTTGCGAACCTGCGCCGGTGATAATAACAGAACGGATATTGTGATCCAGTGCCAGCATATTGAGAGTCTGATCCAATTCTTGCACCATTTGCCGGTTTAGGGCATTGACTGTGGGGTGGTTTAGATACACAAGCGCGGTTTGCTCTCTGGTATCCAGTTGAATGTATTCCATATTCGATTATTCCTGTTTTTTTGGATTGATTTTTTTATCCACACATATCCCTTATTTTTCAAAAAATATAATTGGTTCCAATGGATAACATGACAAAATTGTTCACATTACTTTCTACGGCAATAAAAAGATTGGCATAAATCAAAAATTCTAGCTGAGGTAAAAATTTGGGGCGATAGCCGATTCCCAGCCCCATGTCCAGGGAAGTATCCCAGGATGTGGTGCTGACCATATCAGAACTGGCAAAGCTGCGGCCCTGGTAAAAAGCACCGGTCATGCCCAAACCGAATCTCGCGTAAGGTCTGAAATCCTGCCAAAAAATATTGAAATATTCGATATATACAGTCATGGGAAGCATGGTGATGGTTGCTTCAAAGTAGTCAATTTTGGAATGCATGGTGCCAAAGCCGATTGAGCTGCCGGCACGGGTATTGGGTAGCCAGGGAAAATCCATCGAAAAAAAAGCACTTCCTCCCCAGCCCATAGCCAAAAATTGAGCCAAGGCTCCAGTAGGAATAATGGGATTGAAATGCACTCCCATTATTCCTAC